>CAYZKI010000005.1:24045-27540 GCA_964478745.1 uncultured Bacteriovoracaceae bacterium | reverse complement strand
GACGTCGGGAGCGGCGGCCGTGAAGCCCGCCTTGCGGACGGTCAGCTCCCCGCGCACGGGCCCGTTGCAGCCGAGCTGGCCGTAGCGGCGCACGGCGATCTTGGTCACCTGCCTGCGCGCCACGATGCGCCCGGAGGTCAGGGGCAGCGCGCGCGGCCGCCACTCGAGGGTGTTCGTCATCCAGGAGGTGTGGTCGTAGCCCGCCTCGTTGTCGACGTGCAGGTTGAGCGCGCTGTCGGCTCCCCCCGTCACCACCGACGCCACCCTTTCGCCCAGGCACTCGCTGCGTCCCTGGAAGAAGAGCATCTGCCCCGGCTGGGTGGCGATGTTGTAGATCTCGTATTGATCCGAGTAGAGCGGCTTCGTGGCGAAATGAGTCTCTCCGAACTCCATGCCCTTCGAGAAGGAGATCGGCTGCAGGAAGTCCACGACACGCGGGTCGGTCACCCCCTCGCGGACGCCCTTGACCACCGCGAGATGATCGCCCGCCGGGAGCGCGGCCCAGAGCTCGTCGGTGACGTCGAGCCGGAGGCCGAGGTTCGTGTACTCGCCGTGCATCGGCATGTCCTTCACGAGCGTGGACTTCAGCTCGGAGGTCGCCGGGTTGTAGAAACGGACCCAGTTCCTCATCGAGGCCGGCGTCTGCCCCCCGTACTCGACCCAGAATCGCATCGCGACGGGAGCATGCACGCTCCGTCCGACGGGAGCGCGAGTCAGCTCGATCGAGACTACCTTCCGGTTCGGGCGTCCCTCGAAATTGAGGTTCTGCTGTCCCTTGAGAACGACGGGCGTCAGCTCGAACCGCGCGGCACCGGAAGCGTCGACCGAGACGTGCTTCTTGAGCATCTCCCACGCCGCGGCGAGGTCCATCTGCCCGTAGCCGTCCCGGAGAAACTCGTCGCCCGGATGGCGGCTCGAACCCTGAAGGAGCAGCTTCACCTGCTCGAAATTCAGCTCGACGCCCTTCGTGCGCGCGGCCTGCTTGAGCAGCGCGATCGCACCGGCGGTCGTGGGCGTCGCGCCCGAGGTGCCGGCGAAGCGGGTAAACCTCTTGCCATAGGCCGTGTATCCGTAAGCAGGCGAGATGATGTCCGGCTTGTAGAAGCCGCTCGGACCGAAGCCGCGGCCGCTGTAGATCGCGGTCTGGGAGACGGCCTCGTCACCTTTCGCGGTGAGAGTCGGGTCGATCGCCCCCGCGTTGAGCAGGTGCTTCAGCGCGGCCACCGAGTGCGACGCGCCGATTCCGAGCACGCAGCGGCTCTGCGAGAGGCTTTGGACCGAGTCAGGCAGCGGCCCGAAGTTGTGGGACGCGATGACCGGGACGGAATCCGTGATCGCCGTCACGCGGCAGAGCAGGCTTGAGAGCATGTCGTTCGCGTTGCCCGTGCCCGGAGTGTAGATATCGAGGTCGATCACGTCCGCGCCGTTCTCCGCGGCAAGCAGGATGCTTCGCGCGAGCGGAATCCACTTCTGGCCGTAGTCGCCATCGGAGAAGTGCCACGTCTGCATGGCCAGGAACTCCGTCTGGGGAGCGACGCCGCGATAGCTGACCTTGCCCGAAGGATCGGTGTAGTTTCCGCCTACCATGTGCAGGTTGGCGATGCCGTGCTCGGAGCCGTTGAGCATGCCGACGAGCGCGACCTGGATACCCGTGCCGGCCGGGTCCTTGCGGAAACGGACGCCCACGGCGCTCGGGGAGGGCTTGTTCGGGTCGCGCACGTAGTGCTTGCCGGAATAGAGGTCGACGATCTGGGGCTTCTTCGCCCTCCACGCGTCGCCGAAGTCCGTGACCGGGTCGCCGAAGGGCAGGCCCGCGACCGGGCGGAAGCGCGCCTCGAGCGCGCCGTTTCTCTCGTACACGGCGAGCGTGACCTCGTCGCCGACCACGCCGGAGCCGTTCAGGTCGGTATCGCTGCCGGCCATCCCTTTCTCGCTCAGAGTCGCGAATCGGAGGCTGGGCTCGCCGGCCACGTCCTCGAGCCCGCGGATGTCCGCGATGCCCGAGACCTTCTCGGCCTTCACGAAATCAGCCGGAAGCTGCTGGATGGGGATCCAGTTCGACTCCTCGCCCACGAGGAAGTCGCGGATGCGGTTCTGGAAGACGTCCGTGCGCGACAGGTCGACGCCGCCGTCGTAGACGGCGACGAGCGTCCCCTGCCCCTCGAGATCGCTGACCGAAAGGCCGAGATCGCGAGCGGCGGCCTTTCGGAACTCCTCGATCTGGGCGCCGTAGCCCGCCGAGTGCGCGGGACCGAAAAACGAGCTGTTCACGTCGGCGGGCGCGGGCTCCGCGCTCTCGCCGCGACGGGGACCGCGGGCGGCGTCGGCCGCCGAGGGGGCCGGCGTCCCGGCCGGGGCCACGCGGAGAGAGTCGAGCTCGAGCTTCATCAGCGAAGCGACGTCCATGCCGAGATTGCCGGACGTCTCGATCAGGCTTCCGACGGCCGCCCAGTCGAGCTCGGCGTCGAGGTAGCCGAACTTCGCGCTCTCGAAGCGGATGACCGCTCCATGATCCTTCAGCCACTTGAGGACGACCTGCCGGTGCGCCGGCGCATCCATGTAGTAAAGGAGGCCGATGCGGGCGCGCCCGCTGACGGCCAGCTTGCCCGAGAGCACGGAGCTCACGGTGCCGCGCGTTTCATCGCTCACGAGGCCGGCGTTCTCCCGTTCCGACTTGAAGAACGCTTCCTCGTTGTTCAGCGACGCTCGCGTGCACGCGGTCGCGGAAAGAAGACCGGCGGCCAACAGTCCCAGAACGATTCCATAACCCGAACGCTTGGCCCGCATGTGAACCCCTTTTCGTTTGAATTCTGCGTATTTAGGTCGAGTTGCTAACTCAGGTATTGGGGTTTTGCAAGGGACCCCGACCCATCTCGTGCTAGATTCCTGGGGTGATCTTCATCATGGCACTCGCGCTTCAAACGGCTCTGGCCTCGTCTCCCTCTCCTATTCGCGTCGTAATGCTGGGCGATTCCCTCACCGAAGGCTACGGAATCCCTAAGGAAGACGCTTACCCCGCGCTTCTCCAGAAGAAGCTCTCCGAAGCCGGAGAGAAGGAGGTCGAGGTCATCAACGCCGGCGTTTCGGGCTCGACCACCGCGAGCGGCGAGTCGCGGCTCAAGTGGCACCTGAAGGGCAAGCCCTCGATCGTGGTGCTCGCGCTCGGCGCGAACGACGGCCTTCGCGGCGTGCCCCTGGCCGAGACGCGCAAGAACCTCTCGAACGTGATCGAGCTCTCGAGGGCAAGCGGTGTCCAGGTGATCCTGGCCGGAATGAAGCTGCCGCCGAACTACGGTGCCGCCTACGCGGCCGGGTTCGAGGCGCTCTACCGGGACCTCGCGAAGAAGTACAAGCTCGAGCTCATTCCCTTCCTGCTCGACGGCGTGGGAGGCGTGAAGGAGCTGAATCTTCCCGACGGCATCCATCCGAACGAGAAGGGCCACAGGAAGCTCGCCGAAACCGTCTATCCCCACCTTATAAAGGCCATCAGGAATG
>CAYZKI010000005.1:0-24035 GCA_964478745.1 uncultured Bacteriovoracaceae bacterium | reverse complement strand
CCCGTTCTCCAAGCCCTTGAGATCACCAAGACCTACGACCAGGCCGGCACGCCCATCGAAGTCCTGAAGGGAGCCATGCTCGAAGTCTCCGAAGGAGAGACCGTCGCGATCGTCGGGCAATCCGGAAGCGGCAAGAGCACGCTGCTTTCGCTGCTTGCCGGGCTGGACAGGCCCACTCGCGGCCAGGTCAGGATCGCCGGGCAGGACATCGCGGCGCTGAGCGAGGACGAGCTCACGGCGTTCCGCGCACGCCACCTGAGCATCGTCTTCCAGCAGTTCCATCTGATGTCCTTCCTGAGCGCGCTCGAGAACGTGAGCCTGCCGCTCGAGATCGCGGCCGAGACCGGGAGCCTCGGGCAGGCCCGCCGCACGCTCGAGGCCGTCGGGCTCGCGCACCGCCTGGAGCATCTGCCATCGCAGCTGAGCGGCGGCGAAAAGCAGCGGGTCGCCATCGCGCGCGCGATGGTGACGCGGCCGAAGATCCTGCTCGCCGACGAGCCGAGCGGGAACCTCGATTCCGAAACCGGCGCGCAGGTCATGGAGACGCTTTTCAACCAGGTCAGGTCGTCGAGGATGGCCATGGTCCTGGTCACCCACAACGACGAGCTCGCCTCGCGCTGCGACCGCAAGCTGCGCCTGGTGAACGGCAAGCTCGGCTGATCGAAGAGGGAACGGGATGAACCTAGGGCTCGCCTTCCGCCTGGCCTTCCGGGAAATCCGCCATAACGGCAGGTTTTCAGCCGCGTTCACGCTGAATCTCGCGCTCGGGCTCTCGGGCTTCGTGCTCCTGAGCCTGTTCCATGGCGCCGTGCTTGATTCGTTCTCCGCCCGCTCGCGCTCCCTCCTGACCGCCGACCTCGCCGTCTCCGCGCGAAGGAACCTGACCGCCGAGGAGCTGAGTCGCGCGGACGAGGCGATCGCGAGGCGAACGGGAACCAGCGCGGCCCGGCTCGAGGAGAACTCGACCGAGACGCGCGAGCTCTACTCGATGGCCGCGTCCGGGCACGGGAGCCGGCTCGTCGAGATCGCGGCGATCCAGGAAGGCTACCCGCTGTACGGCGAGCTCGTCCTCCGGAGCGGACGCACGATCGATTCGCGCTCGGCGAACGAGCTTCTCGACCCCGGCGCCGGAGGCGCGAAAGCCTGGGTCTCTCCCGAGCTCGCCATCCAGATGGAGCTCAAGGTCGGCGACACGCTCACCCTCGGGGACGAGCGCCTCACGATCAGCGACATCGTCGAGAAGGACACGTCGACCGGCTGGCGCGGCTTCTCGCTCGCGCCGCGCGTCTACATCGGCCAGGCCGCGCTCGAGCGAAGCGCGCTCGTTCGGCCGGGCAGCACGCTCAGCCACCAGAAGTACTATCGCTTCGAGTCCGAGCCCGACCTCGACTCGCTCGTCCGCGAGATCAACGCCACGCTCACCGATCCCGGGATCCGGGTCACTCACCATCGCCGGGCGGGCGAGCAGATGGCGCGCGCCCTCTCCTACCTCAGCGACTATCTCGGGCTCGTGGCTCTCGTGGGGCTCTTTCTCGCGGCCCTCGGAAGCGCGTACCTTTTCCAGAGTTACCTGAGCCGCAGGCTTCGAGAGATCGCGACGCTGATCAGCCTGGGCCTCCCGCACCGGTCGGCGATCTCGCTCTACGTCATCCAGGCGCTCATCCTCGGGACGGCGGGCGCGCTGATCGCGATCGCGGCGAGCTCGGCGCTGCTCCCCGCCGTTTCGAAGGCCGTCGAGAGCGAGCTCGATTTTCCGCTGAGCCTGTCGGGCAGCGCCACCCGCTGGGCCGTCACCGCGGCCCTCGCGCTGGTGGCGAGCCTCGCCGCCAGCGCGCTCGTCTGCCTTCCGCTCAGCGTGCGCATCCGCACGCTCAAGCCGGGAACCCTGTTCCAGGAGAGCGCGACCCCAGTTCTCGGCTGGAACCGGGGAGCGATCGTCGCGCTACTTCCCGTCGCGCTCGCGTTCTACCTGCTTTCGGTCTGGCAGGCGCATTCGCTTCGGGTCGGAAGCCTCTTCTTCGGCGGGATTGTCCTCTCGTCGGCTGCGCTCGTCGCGATCGCGCACTTCCTGCTCGCGTTCCTCGGGCGCTGGCTGAGCGCGCAGGCAGCCCCCCGGCCCGGGGCGGAACCCGTTCCGATCAGGCACCAGATCCGCGTCCCGCTCCGCTACCTGTCCAGAAACCGCCTGGGCGCCGTCTCCGCGTTCCTCGCCATCGGTCTGGGCGCGCTTCTCATCAACCTGCTCCCCCAGCTGCAGCGGAACATCGAATCGGAGATCGCGAGCCCCGAGGTCTCCACCCTTCCGAGCCTCTTTCTCTTCGACATCCAGGACGAGCAGGTCGAGCCGCTGAGAAAGCTCCTCGCCGAGGAGAACGTCTCGATCCTCCAGATGTCGCCCATGGTGAGGGCGCGCCTCGAGTCGATCAACGGCAAGCCCTTCGAGAAGCCGCGGGACCCCGACGAGAGCATGACCCGCGAGGGGGAGCAGGAGGCGCGTTCGCGGAACCGCAGCTACAACCTCACCTACCGGGCCGGCCTGACCGAGGCCGAGGAAATCATCGAGGGGCGTGCCTTCCGGAGCGGCGAAGAAGGCGCCGACGCGCGGGCGCTTCCCGAGATCTCGGTCGAGTACCGTTTCGCGGACCGCCTGGGCGTGAAAATCGGCGACCGGCTCGGTTTCGACATCCAGGGCGTCACGATCGAAGGGACGATCGTGAACCTGCGCAAGATCCGCTGGACGAGCTTCCAGCCGAACTTCTTCATCCAGTTCCAGCCGGGGGCGCTCGAGGAAGCGCCGAAGTCGCACCTGGCCACGCTCCAGAAGCTCGATCCAGAAAGACGGGCGAAGCTTCAGAACCGGATCGTCCGCGAGCTGAACAACGTTTCGATCATCGACGTGAGCTCGGTCATCCAGCGCGGGCTCACGACGTTCGAGCAGATGGCGTTCGCGCTGAAGAGCATGGCCGTGCTCTCGGTGCTTACGGGTCTGATCGTGCTCTTCTCGATCGCCAACCACCAGGCAAGGACCCGGGCCGCGGAAGTGCAGCTGCTCAAAGTGCTCGGCACCCGGCGGGCGGACGTCACGCGGATGTTCTGGGTGGAATTCGGCGCGATCGGGCTGCTCGGGGCGGCGCTGGGCGCCGCGCTTAGCACGGCCTTGAGCTACGTGATCTCGGCCCGGATCTTCGACTGGGCTTGGAACTTCTCGTGGTGGCTCCCGCTGGGGAGCATCGTGGGAATCACGGCGCTCACGCTGGGGACGACGCAGATCGCGGCCCTTCGCACGCTGCGGAAGAAGCCCGCCTCGCTGCTCGCGCAGAGCTGATTCGGACGGATCGTCAGCAGGTCGCGATCACGCGCTCGAGCTCGGACTTCACCTTGGGGCTCAGGCCCTGGAGGTTCCTCACGAAGCTCATCAGGCGCTTCCGGAAGTGAGGGCCCTGCGTGCGCTCCTCGCCCATGTCCATGACCTTCATCCTGTTCGGCTTCGCGTGCGACCAGACGAAGCGCAGGTCGAGGACCTGGAGCTTGCCGGCCACGCCGACGAGCTGGTCGTTCTTCACGAACAGCTCGAGCACGTGCGCATCGCCGTCGGAATAGACCGTGGTCTGCGTCGGACCCGGGATCGGGCTCGTGAAGTTATGGAACGGGACGAGCGAGGCCGCGGTGAGCTCGAGCTCGAAGGCGTCGCGGATCAGGTCGCGGGTCGCCTCATCGGGCTCCATGAACTCGATGGCCGCGGAGCTCGGGTCGACCTGCACCATGCGCGTGCGCACCATCGTGCGGATCGGGCCGAAGTGGAGACAGGCCTGGATCTCGTGGCCCTTGAGCGAGTCGACGGTGGCGCCGCCGGTCATGTACTTGGCGCCGAGCTCCGCGATCGTGACGACGGGGAACTTGCGCTCGCTCAGCTCAGGATAGCTGATGTAAACGGGGCAGCTCCCCCCGCGGATATCGACGCGCACCGCGCGCCGGCGGCACTCGTACCAGCCGCCCCCCTGTTTCACGCGCTGCTTGGCCAGGTCGAGTGGCGCGCGCCCCGCGGCACCAGGGGCCGAAGGGCCCGCGGGCGCGTTCGTCTTCGCCCGTGCAAGTTTCTCGCGGAGCTCGGTTGCGACCGGCCCTGCCACGGTCACCGTTGCTCGAGTCTTCAAATGTGCCATCGGTTTTGTTCCCCCCGGGTTGCAATGACTAGCTGCTTCATAATAGTAAATTAATCTAAATAATGCAACGCGTAATTCGATCCATCTTTCGGCATCTTAGGCAATGTTTTCTAGTAACATATTGATTATAAACATTTAATGCGATGCAATGTTTTGCTGGTAATTCTGAATTTTTTTTAATACTATATCTAGACGGATTTAGTTTAAGGGGGGAATGACGCATGGGCCAGCCAAGTTCAATCAATTCAGCTCCCACGTCACCAGCAGTCAATCAGCACTTCCTCGGAGAGACGTTCGGCAACTTCCTGCTGCTGAGCAAAGTGACCAGCGGCGGAATGGCCGCGATCTACCTCGCCCGCCCGGCCGACACGACGGCGAACGGGCGCATCCTCATCGTCAAGCGCATCCTTCCCCAGGTCGCGAACGATCCCGACTTCCTCGAGATGTTCAAGTCCGAGATCCGCGTCTGCATGGGCTTCAATCACCAGAACATCGTGCAGATCTACGACTTCGGCCAGGTCCAGCACCAGCCGTACATCGCCATGGAGCTCGTCGAGGGGAAGAACCTGCGCGAGCTGCTCAACCAGTTCATCAAGAAGGGCAAGCCCATGCCGGTCGGAGTGGCCGTCAGCATCGCCGCGCAGGCCGCGGCGGGCCTTCATTATGCCCACACCTTCCAGAACCGCGTCACCGGCGAGAGCCTCAAAGTCATCCACCGCGACGTGAGCCCGCAGAACATTCTGGTCTCCTATGACGGCAACGTGAAGGTCATCGACTTCGGGATCGCCAAGACCTTCATCGACGACGTCGAACAGACCATGACCGGGTCGATCAAGGGCAAAGTCTCCTACCTTTCACCGGAGCAGGTGAAGCGCGAGCCTCTCGACGCGTACTCCGACGTTTTCTCGCTCGGCGCCGTGCTCTGGGAGCTGCTCACCGGGCAGAAGCTCTTCAGCCTGATCGGCCGCGACGACATGGAGATCATGCACATGATCAAGGATTGCGGGAACGTGATCCGCCCTCCGTCGAAGCTGAATCCGGCCGTCCCGAAGGCCCTCGACGACATCGTCATGAAGGCCCTCCACCCCTCGCGCTTCGAGCGCTACCAGACGGCCGAGGAGCTCCAGAAGGACCTCCGCAACTTCATCGTCTATTCGTTGCCGGGCTTCGGATACCAGGACGTGGCGCAATGCATGCGCTCCACTTTCCAGGACGAGATGAAACTCGAGCGCGAGTTCATCAAGCAGCTCAACCAGCGCGGGCAGGCGTTCCTGGAGGACAAGCTCGGCCGCGACAAGACCGCGGTGACGCTTACCTCTTCGGCTCCGATCGCGGCCGAAGTGCCCGTCTATCGTGGCGCCGGCGCGACCAACCCCGAGGTCCCGCAGCTGCAGCAGCAGCAACAGCAGGCCTCCCCGAACACCGGCAGCGCGACGAGCCCTTCGCTGGTTCCGGGAATGAGCATCCAGGCGCCGGGCCTGCTCTCGCGCCTCCCGAACTCGCCTTTCGTGGTCTCCGTGCCCGCCAACATGGACCTCTCCGCCTCATGGACCAACTTCCCGAGGCAGGAGCGCTCCTCCATCTTCAGGCCCACCCGCCTCAAGATCCTCGTCGCGGCGCTCTATGCCTCGACCGTCTGGTTCCTGAAGGTGGACCGCGAGTATTTCTTCTTCGAGCGGTTCCTTCTTCCGGCCGAGTACGTGCGCCTGGCGAGCATGGACCCTCCGGCACGACGTCCGGCGTCGATCCCGGCCGCGCCTCAGGCGCCCGGCGAGGTGATGCTCAAGCTCAACATCGAGGGCGACAAGCCGGGCACGCCGGCGCAGATCTACGTGAACAACCAGCGCATCGACGCGCCCCTTCGCATGCTGAAGGTGCCGCTCGACCAGAAGGTCGCGCTGCGGATCGAGCGAAAGGGCGCGGCGCCCTACCGGAACGAGTTCGTGCTTCGCTCCTCGGAGTTCAAGGGCTCGACCGTGTTCAAGCTCGACGTGAAGATGAAGCCCCGCCGCTAGGCGAGCGCCCGGGATCCGCCGCCTAGCTCCGATTGGCCTCGGCCACCTGCTCGTTCAGCGTCCACAGGTCATAGAGCCAGCCCAGCGTGAAGAGCCCGCCGGTCAGCAGCCAGATGATGCCGGTGATCCATTTACCCAGGTAAAAGCGGTGAATGCCGAAAAAGCCCAGGAACGTGAGCAGCGCCCAGGCCACGGTGTAATCCTTGGGGCCTTGCGTGAAGCGAAGATCCGCCTGGCGATCCATCGAGGGGATCAGGAACGCGTCAACGAGCCAGCCGATTCCGAGCAGCCCGAAGGTGAAGAACCAGAGCGTGCCGGTGACGGGCTTGCCGTAATAGAAGCGGTGCGCGCCCGTGAATCCGAAGATCCAGAAGAGGTAGCCCACCGGGACGCTGTGGGTGTCCTTCTGAAGGCCCGACGAGGAACCGGCGTGACGAGTTTCTAAAGTGTTCATATTGATGCACCCACCCTTGGATTCGTTATTGGATCGCCCGTACAATTATCGAAGAACCTGCAAGGAGACCACATGGAAAGTGATCCCAAACAGCTCGTGCGCGAACATCTGAAAGTTCTACTCCTGCATTTCGCGAAGAACAGCGACTCCCCCGGTACCGAGCTCCAGGAGCTCATGCATGAGCTGATCGAGGAACTGTACGACGAAACCCAGGCCATCTATCGCCAGCGTCGGCAGCTCAAGCTCGTTTCGAATGCCGCCGAATAAGAGCTCTTTTCCGCCCTATATCGCGAGCCGGCCTCATCCCTGGCACGGGCTGCCCGTGGGCCGGAAGCCTCCGCGCCTCGTGAACGCCTACATCGAGATCACTCCCTTCGACGGGATCAAATACGAGATCGACAAGGCCACCGGGTACCTCAAGGTGGATCGGCCGCAGCTGACCTCCGCCCTGCCCCCGGCGCTTTACGGCTTCATCCCCCAGACCTACTGCGGGGACCGGGTCGGAGCGCTTTCCGGGAAACGGCGGCGGGGCGACGGCGATCCGCTCGACATTTGCGTCCTGAGCGAGCGGCCGATCAGCCGTTCCGAGGTCATCGTCCCGGCGCGCATCATCGGAGGATTCCGGATGGTGGATCGGAACGAGGCCGACGACAAGATCATCGCCGTCGTCGAGAGCGACCCCTACTGGGACGGGATCCAGAACCTGTCGGATCTCTCGCCCGTGTACGCGCGGCGGCTGGAGCACTACTTTCTGACCTACAAGCTCATCCCCGGGCAGAAATCCTCCGTCGCCCTGCCTCGAATCGACGGGGCTTATTCCGCGAAAACCGCCGAGCGCGTGGTCCTGGCCTCCATGGCCGACTATGAGAACGCGTACGTTCGAGCTTAAACCTCGTATTTTCATTGTTAAAAAGAATTAGCTCTCGATAGCTGGTTTAGTCCTTTTTTTTCAACAATTTAGTACAGATAAACTCATTTGCTTCCACTTTGACACATTGCATCTTAACAATTGAAGTGCGATCCTAGAGTCATAGGAGGGTGGATTATGAGGAACATAACGCACCCGCTTTCCCTGGTCTCTGTCCTGCTTCTCGCGACTACAGCTTGTAACAGTCCGACTAGCTCAACGTCGCAATCATCCCAAGACGCGCTCGTGTCCGGCAGTGGAGCCTGGGCACGGATGCGGGCTCTCGTGGCTTCGGCAAGCGATGAACTCTCGAACGGATTGGTTCTGAAGCAAGATCAACCCAGTGAACCTAAAGTTCAGGGGCAGCTCGAGGAGCCCGCGGACGTACTCGCGTCCGCCCGGATCCACGTCCTGGCCATCCAGATCAAGGGCTCCAACGGTTGGCTCACCTTCCCGATCGACGCATTCGATCTGTCGCTCCTCGATCTCTCGACTCAGTTCGCGAGCGTCGTGGCGCGGGCGAGCCTGCCTTCGGGCTCGTATGATCAGGTTCGCTTGATCGTCGAGGATGAAGGCGAAGCCGTTCTACATGACGGCCGCCATCTTCCTCTCCTGGTTCCGAGCGGCTCGAACACCGGCATCAAGGTGCATCTGAGCCCGGCTCTGAACATCGCTTCGGGCGAGCTCGTCAACGTGACCGCCGAGTTTGATATCCAACGCCAGTTCGTCCTCACGGGCAGCGGCGTGGTTCATTTCAAACCCGTGGTTCGCGCCAGGATCTCGATCGTGGCTCCTCCGGGCGGCGGCACGAGCGGCGGCAGCACGGGCGGAAGCGACGGCGGTTCGACGGGCGAAAGCACCGGCGGCACCGACGGTGGTACCGATGGTGGCTCGACCGGTGAAAGCACCGGCGGCACCGACGGTGGCACCACGGGCGAAAGCTCGGGCGGCACTGACGGTGGCGTGACGGGTGGCACCGACGGTGGCTCGACCGGTGGAGAAACCGGCGGCACCGACGGCGGATCCACGGGCGGCGGCGAAGAGGAATTCCCGCCCGTGATCGGCACCTAGTCCTGACTGATTGACCCCATTGCGCCGGCGCCTCAAGGGCGTCGGCGCCAATCTGACGGGCCGCTCTGCGTAAGCCGCCATTCGCAGAGCGGTCCGCCAGTTCAAGAAAACTCCGCTACAATAGTCCCATGCCCCTTTCCCAAGCCGCCCTGGCCACGCGCGAGCGCATCATCCAGCTCTACGCGACCCGCAATCAGTGGTTTCCCCTCACCTTCTTCATCGCAGGCTTCATCTTCGACGTCCTGACGCTCGACCGCGTGGACTCGGTTCTGGCCTCCCTGCGCCAGCTCGCCTACCTCTCGATCTGCGCGGCTCTCCTGGGCTTCGAGATCGGCGTGCACCTGGGCCGGATCGTCCCGAAGGGCAGGCTGCCCGAGCTTGCCTGGAAGTACCAGCAGGAGGTCATCCACTTCTTCCTGGGGAGCCTGCTGGGCGAGTACATGCTCCTGTACTTCAAGAGCTCCTCGCTGATCGTCTCGTTCATCTTCATCGGGATCCTCGTGGCCATTCTCGTGGTGAACGAGTTCCGCCAGGTCCAGGGCAGCTCCGGCGTCCCGGTCCGCGCCACCTACTTCAGCCTATGCCTGGTCTCGTACTTCATCTGCCAGGTGCCCGTGCTGCTGGGCTTCGTGGGCATGCTTCCGTTCCTGCTCTCGCTCGCGCTCGCCTCGGGCGCGGTCTGGGGCTTCTCGCGCCTGCTCAGGAAGAGGCTCTCCATGGGCAACGCGGACGAGGAAGAGGCTCTCGAGACGACGATCCGCAAGCAGATCCTCCTCCCCTACGCGGCGGTGGCGGGCATGGTTCTCGCGCTTTACGTCACCCAGCTCATCCCGCCCGTGCCGCTCTCGCTGAACGCGATCGGGATCTACCACGAGATCCAGAAGGAAAGCGGGAAGTACAAGCTCGGCTACACGCGATCGCCGTGGCGGTTCTGGGAGTACGGCGACCAGACGTTCCTCGCCAGGCCCGGCGACCGCATCTTCTGTTTCGTCAGCGTCTTTTCGCCGTCCCGCTTCAGCGACTCCGTGCGCGTGCGCTGGCTCTTCGATGATCCGCGGCAAGGCTGGATGCCGTCGGACGCGATCCCGGTTCAGATCTCGGGGGGACGCGACGAGGGCTACCGGGGCTTCACCTACAAGGCGAACTATCAGCCGGGCCGCTGGCAGGTACGCGTGGAAACGAACGACGGGCGGGAGCTCGGGCGCATCAACCTGCGCGTCGTGCCGGACGAGTCGACCGAGCCGCGCGAGACGCGCTACGACGAGAAATGAGGCAACCCCCGTTTCAGCGGCGGCCGTAAACGCCGTCGACGGAATACTTCCCGGCGCCAAGAAGCGCGATCGCCGTGAAGCCGCCCAGGAACAGGAACGCGAGCTCCTTCTTCTGGAACGGATCGTCCGCGTGCACGATGCCGAAGGCGACGAGCATCGTGAAGATGACGGGCAGGCTGAAGAGCCGGGTCATGATGCCGAACAGGACCGCGAGCGCGCAGAAGAATTCCGCGCCGATCGTCGCGAGAAGCGCGACCTTCGGGCCCATGAACCCCAGGGGATCGGAGAATCTTTCGGAGTACTCCGCGTAGTTCGCGAGCTTCGGCAGCCCGTGCGCGAAGCACATCGTGCCGGCGAAGATGACGCGAAGAAGAAGCAGTCCCAGATCGGTTTTCATGGCCCCAGTCTAGAGTCGGAGCTCGTAGGCTTCCAGGAAAATCTCGGGCAGCAGATCGGCGTCGCCTTCGGGGCGCCGCTCGTAGCCATACCGCCGGTAGACTCCGGCCACCCCGCTCGCTCCGCGACGGACATGCAGGCAGATGGCCCGGGCTCCCCACTCGCGCGCCAGACGCCCCGACTCCTTGAGGAGCGCGTCCGAGATCCCCGCGGCCCGGAAATCGCGCGCCACGGCCATGTAGCGAAGCTCCGACTGCCCGGGCCTCCAAGCGCGACGCGATGCCTCGGGCCGGAAGATCGTGACCGTGCCCGCGATCGCGGGCCTGCCCGACTTCACGCTCCAGGCGACGAGCACGCGCGAGGCGCCCGAGGCGCGCTTCGAGGCCACGTCCCTGAGGTCCGCCTTGCGTTCCTCGCCCACCACCACTTCGGGCATCTTCCTCGCGTACAGGCTCACGAACGCGTCGACGAGAAGCTCGCCGAGCTCGCGATCGTCCTTCTCCTCCGCCGGCAGAACGAGCACCGGCGGCGAGCTCCAGCCGCACTCGTGAGCGAGCGCCTCGAGGAAGCGCCAAAGGAACTCGGCGCGCTTCTCGGCCTCTTCGCGCCCCGCCTCGGTCTGAAAGCCCGTCGAGAGCCTGAGCAGCTTGGTGAAGAAATGATCGACGGAGAAGGCACGGTCGTCGAGCGCGCGCCCTTCGGCCCAGGGATCGTTCCAGTCCACCAGGCTCGCGCCCATCTTCACGCCTGTCACGAGGGTACGGAAGACGCCGAGAGCACCGAGAGCCTCGAGTCGATCCGCGTCCTGCAGGCACCGGCCGAGGGCCGAGACGGGCTTCTCGCCGCGGCTGTAGCTGTGCGTGCGGATGGCCAGGCAGATATCCGTCAGCTCGGGCTCCGCGAAGCCGAGCCCGCCCTCCGAGCCCCCCAGGATGGAGCGCGCCTGCTCGGCGCTGAGCTCGCTCGCCCGCGCCCGATCGGGCGAGTCCTTGGGGAGGTTCACCCAGTCATGCAGGAACGCCGCCGCCACGGCGGCCGCCTCGCTGAACTCGCCTCGTCCGAGGCGGATCGTCCAGAGCGCCACGCGCTGGACGTGTGAAAAGTCGTGGGCCGGGTCACCCCGCATCCTCTCGCGGACCAGGCTCTCGAGCCTGGCCAGGCGCGGATCAGCCTGGATTCGCGCCTGGAGCTGATCTAGATTATCGGAGGTTCCGATCGCGTCACCCATCGGGTTTTCTTATCTTATGAGCTTGAGCTGCGACAAGATCATCTGCATCGGCAAGAACTATCTCGACCACGCCCGCGAGCTGGGTGACGCGGTCCCTGAGAAGCCCGTGCTGTTTCTCAAGCCCGCGAGCGCCTGCGTGGAGCTGCCTCCGGACGAGGCCGGGGAGGATCCGCCCGAGGTGGCCCTTCCCCACGGCCGCGGTGAAATCCATCACGAAGCCGAGATCGTCGCGCGGCTGGACGCCCACGGAAGGATCACGGCTGTCACGCTGGGCCTCGACCTCACGCTCCGCGAGCTCCAGGCCAGGCTCAAGAAAGCGGGCCATCCCTGGGAGATCAGCAAGGCCTTCCCGAACTCCGCGATCGTCGGCCCGTGGATTCCCGCCGCCGAGTTCCCTGATTTCCTGGACCTGCCCTTCACGCTCGCGATCGACGGGAAGGTCGTGCAATCCGGAACGGGCTCGCAGATGAGGCTGAAGCCCGCCGAATGCGCGGCGTACGCGGCCGAGCACTTCGCGCTTCGCGACGGCGACCTCCTGTTCACGGGCACTCCCGCCGGCGTCGGCCCGGTGCGGGCCGGACAGACCGCCACCCTCGAGTGGGGAACGCGCCTGCGCTACTCCCTCAGGTTCGCTTAGAAGAGTCGCCGAGGGCGCCGCGGATGTTCGCGAGAAAACTCTTCACCCGCATCTCGTGCGCCTCGCGCGCCTTTTCGGGCTCGCCCGGATCCTGAACGCCCGCGACGGGGCCTGACGAGCGGTCTTCGGTCACGATGAGGTCGTTGGGCACTTCGGCCAGGAAGCGGCTCCGATAACGGGGCACGGGCTTGCCGAAGCGGATGCGGTGGCGCGTTCGCGTGAGGACCAGGTGATCGCGGGCGCGGGTGATTCCGACATAGCAGAGCCTCCGCTCCTCGCTCAGGTCCTGCCCTTCCTCGATCGTTCGCTTGTGCGGAAGGAAGCCGTCTTCCATGCCGACCAGGAACACCGTGGGATACTCGAGGCCCTTGGCCCCGTGAAGGGTCAGCAGCGTGACCTGGTTCTCGTCGTTGTCTTTCGAGCGCTCCTTCTCGTCCTCGTCCTGCGCCTGCGCCTCGAGCGCGAGGCGCGCGAGAAACTCGCGGAGCGCCGAGGTTCCGCCTTCGGCGAGCTCCTCGCGGGGCACCTGGCCGAGCGAGTTCGCGAGCTCCTCGACGCTTTCCCAGCGCCGCTGAAGCTGGACGGGGTCGTCGGTCTCCTCCTCGAGCGCCTTCTTGATCCCGACCCTCTCGAGGGACGCCTTGCCCCAGTGAGCGAAGCCTTCGAGCGTGCTGACGTTCTCGAGATCGCGCCGGAGCGCGGACAGGAGGTCGAGCAGCGCCCGGGCCCCCGCCTCCGCCCGCGGGTAGATCGTTCCGGCGCGCGGAAGCACGTCGATGAGCGCGGACTCCGAGGCGAAGGCCGCGTTGCTCAGCGTCTCGACGGCCGTCTTGCCGATGCCGCGGGAAGGCCAGTTGACCACCCGCCTGAGCGAGGCGTCGTCCTTCGGGTTCACGATCAGCCGCCAGTAAGAAAGCGTGTCCTTGATCTCCTTGCGGTCCAGGAACGACATCCCGCCCACGATCTTGTAGGGCACCTTGTACTTGCGCAACGACTCCTCGAAAATCCGCGACTGGACGTTCGAGCGGTACAGGATCGCGAAGTCCTTCCAGCGCCCCCCGGCCGCCTGCTGCCTCTCCAGAATGGCCTGCGCGACCCACTCACCCTCGTCCCGGTCGTCCTCGAGGATGAACTCGCGGATGGCGCCGCCCTGGCCGCGGTCCGACCAGAGCGACTTCGGGTGCCGGACGCGGTTGTTCGCGATCACGCGGTTGGCGGCGTCGAGGATGGTCGACGTGCTCCGGTAGTTCTGGTCGAGCGTGATCATCTTCGCCGCGGGGAACTGGCTCTTGAACTCCAGGATGTGGGTCGCGTCCGCGCCGCGCCACGAGTAGATCGACTGGTCGTCGTCGCCGACCACGCACAGGTTCTGCTGGCGCTCGGTGAGGAGCCTGAGAAGCCGGAACTGGGTGGCGTTGGTGTCCTGGTACTCGTCCACGAGCACGTAGCGGAACTGCCGGTTGTAGAGCTCGCGCACCTGCCCGTTCTTCTCGAGCAGGCCCACGCAGTGATAGATCAGGTCGTCGAAGTCCATCGCGTTCAGGAGCCTGAGCTGACGCTGGTAGTGGCCGAAGCTCGCGGCGGCCGCGGCGGCGTAGTCGCTCGAAAGCCTGCCCGACTCGAGAAGGAACGCCTCCGCCTCGCTCTCGCTGAGCAGGCGGTTCTTCGCCTGGCCGATCTGGAAGAGGATCACGTCGAGATCGAACTTCCGGTCGTCCACCTTGAGATTACGGAAGATCTGCTTGAGGATGTCGCGCCTGTCGCTCTCGTCGACGATCGAGAAGTCCTTCTGGAACCCGATGGCGTCGGCATGCGCGCGCAGGATGCGCACGCACAGGCTGTGAAAGGTCGAAACGATCAGCCCCTGGCAGGCCCGCGGCCCGGAAACCTGGGAAACGAGCTTCCTCACGCGATCCTTCAGCTCGGAGGCCGCCTTGTTCGTGAACGAGAGCCCGAGAATCGACTTCGCGCCGACGTTCCGCTCGGCGATCAGATGCGCGATCCGGTAGGCCATCGTGCTCGTCTTGCCGCTTCCGGCTCCCGCGAGCACGAGCAACGGCCCGTCGCCGTGGACGACCGCCTCCTTTTGACGAGAGTTCAGACGAGCCAGATCCAGGGACGTTCGTGCCATAGGTGTGGCACGAGACTAGCGTCGTCTGAGGATCGCTTCAAGCTCCATCGTGTGCGAAGGAAAACTCGCGAGCGCGCGGGTGGCCTTGTAGCCCGAGCACGCCTTGCCCGCGTGCGGGCCGATGATGAAGGTGGTGTCGATCTCGAGGCCGGCCTCCGCGTAGGCGCAGATGTCGGTCTTCGCGTTCCCGTACGCGGCGCGAAAATCGAGGCGGTAGACCTGGCTGAACTCCTCGAGGGCCTCGATCTTGTACTGCTGCACGAACCACGATGTCGGCGTGGTGTCCACGACCGAGGAGGTCGTGCGGACGATGCCCGGGGCGAAGCCCTTGTCGCGGAGCCAGTCTTTCGAGTGCTGCTCGATCAGGTACGGCCGGCCCGTCAGATAGACGATCTCGAAGCCCGCCTTCGCGTAACGACGGGTCACGTCGGCGGCGCCGGCGTGCTCCTGCGCGGTCCATCCGAGAAGGACGTCCTGGAAGACCTCGCGATCGCTCGTGGTCAGCGTCCCGTCGATGTCGAAGACGACAGCCTTCCGGCCCGCGTCGATCACGCGCACGAGGCCGGTCGCGCGGCTCAGGTCGCCCGCGACGACCATCTCGAACTCGAGGCGCGGGCTGGCGTCGAGCACGCGCTGCGGAAGCCTGAAGTACACGGCGCCGTCGCTATCCGTGATCGCCGAGCCGAGCTTCTGCCAGGAACCCGCCTTTCCTTCCGGGCGCACCCAGAGCGAGACGCTCTCGCCCTCGAGATCCTTCGCGAGCTTGCCGTAAGAGAACTTTCCACGGAGCGTGACGCTCTCGCCCCGGAACGCCAGGATGTCGTTGCTGTGGTGGACGGGACCGCCCTGCGAGGTCACGAGAAGCGGCGTCGAAAAGCGGTTCCAAGATCCCCGGGAGACCGGCGGCCGATCGGAAACGCCGGCGAACGCGGTACTGACCGCGATGCCGAGCACCAGGCTCAGCGCCACGCCCATCGAAATGCCCCGACCCCGAAATGCACGAACTCTCGACATGGAATCCCCCCCGAGAAACACAGCCTAGAATGGACATGGCAGGGCGAGCGGCCCAGAGTCAAGAAATTCGAGACTTACGCCCCGCGTCGCATGTCGCGAACGATCTCAAATAAAAATAAAGCGAGACCGGCCATGATCGCCATGTCGGCCACGTTGAAGATTCCCGTGCGGAGATTCCCGATCCCCATGTTCATGAAATCGACCACGCGGCCTTCGGTGCGGAACATGCGGTCGAGCAGATTGCTGAAACCGCCCGAAACCATGAGCGAGAGCGACCACACCGTGATGCGCGTGATCTTGGGGTCCGTGAGCAGGATGTAGGTCGCGAACACGAGGAACGCGCCGACGGCGACGGTCAGAAGCCAGAAGCGCACGGAGTCGGGAAGGCCCGCGCCCAGGCTCAGGAACGCCCCGGAGTTTTCCGCGTATTCGAAGCGGAAAAAATCGTCGAGATAGATGATCGGCGCGTGACCCATCAGCCATTGGCGGGCCAGGGACTTGGTTCCCTGGTCGATCACGAGGACGGCGCCCAGGAGTGCGAGCATGATGTGCAGCCGTCCAGCGACGGTCTTCTTGAAGAGCATTCTTTCATCCTATGAGACTTCCTGAGATAATTCCACGCATGCCGAAGCCATGGCTTGCCGGCGTGCTCAGCCTGATCGGAGGGGGAGCCGGCCAGTATTACGCAGGTGCTCGCAAACGCGCCGTCGCCGTCGCGGCGCTGATGATCTTCCTCGGGCTCTCGCTTCGCGCGCTTTCGATGCAGGGTCCCTGGCTGTTCTACCTCGCGACCCTGCTCGGAATCGGGGCGACGGTCTGGGTGATCTGGGACGCGATGCGGGTCGCGAAGGCGGCGCCGGCCTTCGATCGCCCGCCCAGGGAGCGATGGATCTCCTGGACGGTCTTCTTCCTTCTCGTGAACGGCGCGTACTTCGCGGCGAAGCTGCTCAGCGAGTCGCTCGGCTGGCAGGGATCCACGCAGTCGTACTCGATCCCGTCCAACTCGATGGCCCCGACCATCCTGCGGGGCGAGCATGTCCTGGTCGATCTGAACGCCTATGCGAACCGTCCGATCGAGCGCGGCGATGTCGTGGTTTTCAGGCACCCGCGCGACGAAGGCGTCCGGATGCTCAAGCGGGTGATCGGCATCGCCGGCGACACGATCGAAATGCGCAAACGGGTCCTCCACGTGAACGGGCAGCCCGTCAAGACGCGCGCCACCGGCGAGAGGCCCCCGGAGTTCGCGCGCGACGGATCGGAGATCCACGAGGAAACCATCGACGGCCGGACCTGGCGCGTCTTCTACTCGAACAACCCGCTGCAGGATCACTTCAAGGCGCAGGTTCCAGCGGGCTCGGTCTATCTTCTGGGCGACCATCGGGACTTCTCGGACGACAGCCGCTTCTGGGGACCCGTGTCAGCCGAGGCGGTCGAAGGCAAGGCGCTATTCGCCTATGTGCGGCTGAATCTCGAGCCCGGCAATCGCCGATTGTCTCTGCGGCCCCACTGGATTAAGTAAGCATTCATGAGTTTGAAGAAGCTGAAGGTGATCGCCGCGATTTTCTGGACCTGCGTTGCGCTCGTGGTCGTGACGTTCGGTGCGAGCGTCTACACGGCCGTCACCGAGGAACGCGCGAGCAAGGCCCCGGTCGATTCGATTCCCCTGCCCTCTTCCTGAGGATCACTTGCGATCCAGGACGGCCAGGGTCATGCGACTGATGCACACCAGCCGCTCTTTCTGCCCGTTCCTCTGAAAGATCCTCGTCTCCCATACCTGGGTGGTGCGGCCGAGATGGACCGGCTGGGTCACGCCGACGACCTCGCCTTCCGTGCATGAGCTCACGTGATTCGCGTTGATCTCGAGCCCCACGCAATACTGGCGGGCCTTGTCGACGACCAGGTTTCCCGCCGTGCTCGCGAGCGACTCGGCGAGCGCGACGGACGCGCCCCCGTGCAGCAGCCCGACCGGCTGCTTCGTCCGGTGATCGACGGGCATCGTTCCCGTGAGAGAGCGCTCGCCGACTTCCGTCACGACGATTCCGAGATGCTCCATCATCGTCCCGCGCGAGCGGGCATTCACTTCTTCCAGCGTATAAGGGCGGTTCCAGACCATCGGGCTCATGGGCCCGGATTACCACAACTACGGCGACGTGAGGTAAACCTGATCGTTCGGCAGGTCGAGAGGCGTGTACGAGTTGGCGATGTAGACCAGGTGATCGCCCGTGTCGTCCACTCTCCATTCCCAGACCCCCCCGCCGGCGAGGCCTCCCCGGTCGGGCGCCGTCATGAGCTCGGGCGCGCTGCTCGGGGTCGAGAGCCTGACTCGGAAGACTTGAGTCGTCCCCGACGGCGAGAAGACGCTCGAGCTGGACGTGAAGAAGTAGTAGGAGCCGTCATAGGACATCCGTCCTTCCCAGTTCGAGTATCCCTGGTTGGCCACCGTTCCGTCGGTGCTGCTAGCCACGCGAAGGTTGCCGGTGCTCGAGTCCCAGACGAACGAGTTCGTGGCCCCCGTACCGCCGGTCAGGCCATAGGCCCAGGAGACGAATCCGACGTAACGGCCGTCGCCGGAAAGATCCAGAAGGCTGGCGTTCCCGTCAGCGCCCGTGGACCCGTCGAAGCTCGACACCAGGACCGGAGGGGCCAGCGGCGACAGGCTTCGATAGTAGATCTGCTCGTAGCCCGAGGCGTATCCCGCGAGCTCCGGGGCGAACCCCGCGAAAACGACGCGGCTGCCGTCGTGAGACGCGCGAAGGCTATTCGAGAATCCCGTGATCCCGCTGACGCCCGCGCTCGACACGAGCATGGGCGCTACCGAGAGATCCTGAAGGTCCTTTCGGTAGAAATGAGCGAAGCCGTTCGCTCCGGGAAAGTTCGCCGCGGAGGTGCGGAAGAAGGCGTAGCGCCCGTCTCCTGAAATCTGGATCGCGTCGGAGTAGGCGGATGCGGCGTTGGCCGCCGTGCCGTCGAGCGTGGAAACGAGCCGCGCGGCTGTCGCCGGGCTGGCCGCGTCCTTGACGTACACGTAGTCGCCGGCCAGCGAACTTCCGGCGAGCAGGTTGCTCGCGGCCGAGCGGAACAGGATCCAGCGGCCGTCGCGGGAAACCGAGAACTCGTAGGTATCCCCGTCCGGAGCCGCCGAAGCGCCGTAAGTGACGTCCACGAGCGGGCTCGTCGCGACACTCATGTCCTTGCGCCAGATCGAATGACCGGCGGTCGGCCCCAGCTCGGCCGACCAAGATCTGAAGAACGCGTACCTGCCGTCCGCGCTGATCTGGTAGTCGGGATCACCGCCCGCGCTGAGACTCGTCGTGCCGTCGATCGTGGTGACGAGCGCGGGCTTCGAACCCATGGGCGCCTGACGGTCCACCCGATAGATCTGCCGGATGATTCCATCGGCCCCGAGCTCGTGCGCCGCGCTCCGGTAGAACAGAAAACGTCCGTCGGCGGAGATCCTCACTCCATCGAGCGAAGGAGATCCGAACCGATACGCGCGCGGTCTCACGCCGGCGCTCACCCACGAGTTCAGGGTCACTGGCGGCGCCCCGAGCGCGTTCAGGTCCTTGACGTAGGGCTGATCGCTGGTGCCTCCGGGGAAGTTCGGCGCATTGGAGACGAAGACGACCCGAGTCCCCGCGCGTGCCACGTGCAGGTAGGAAATTCCGCCTTGGAGCGTGTTCGTGCCCGACCCGTCGAGCGTGGAAACGAGCGCCGGGGGCGAGCCCGCTCCGACGGATCTGTAGTAGACCTGCTCCCAGGCCGAGGCTCCTCCCTCGTAGGAGTCCTCGTTGGCCGTGAAGAACACGCCGCTTCCGTCGCTCTTGATCGCGCCGAACGAGACGTTCTGGTCGGTTCCCGTGGACCCGTCCTGGGTCGTGATCAGGACGGGCGCCGCCGATGGGGCGGTCATGTCCTTCACGTAGAACTGGTCCATTCCGGTATAACCGGGGAAATTCCAGGCCGCGCCGCGGAGCAGGACCTTTTCGCCGTTGGCGCTGGCGTCGATGAGGTTCATCGAGCCCGAAGCCTGGGTGGCGAGCGTTGAGGAGTCGTTGGCCGAGACGAGGTCCGGGGCCTGCGAAAGGTCCTGGAGGCTCTTCCTGAATACTTGAAGGCCGCTGACGCCTGCGAGCAGGTTCGTGGCGCTCGACGTGAACAGGACGTACCGTCCGTCGCCCGAGAGGATCGGGCCCCACGATCCGCTGTTCCCCTGGTTCGCCACCGTTCCGTCGATCGAAGAAACGAGTCTCGGAAGCGGGGTCGCATCGGACAGGTCAGTGACGAGAATCTGCTGGTTCGCGCCGGAGAGACCTGGTCGCAGAGTGCTCGACCAGCTCTCGTAGACGACCCAGCGTCCGTCCGCGGACATCCCGCGGGCGTACGCGGTACCCGTGTCGACGTTGAACCCGTCCGGGGTGGAGATGAGCCTCGGCAGGCTCCCCTTGGCGTTCATGTCCTTCACGTACAGGGTGTTCCAGTACGTGGCCCCGAGCGGATTGAGGTTGGAGGCGCCGCTTCCGAACAGGACGTAGCGCCCGTCCGCCGAGACGTGAAACTCCGGGGAGCCGCCCCCGTCGGCGGGCGTCGTCCCGTCGGGAGTGCTGACCAGCTCGGCTGCCGATGCCGGGTTGAGCAGGTCCTTTCGCAGGATCTGGCTGTTGGGCGTCCAGTTCATGAAGTCCGCGGTCTGCGAGCGGAAGAAGAAATAGCGCCCGTCGGCGGAGAACTTCGATTCGTAGAGATCGGCGCTGAAACCCGAGAAGTTGCGCTGATCCCTGCTGTTCAGCAGGATCACCTGGCCGGTGTTCAGGTTCTTCACCCACGACCGCGGCGGCGATTGGAAGTTCTCGGTCCATGCGACCCACTGCCCGTCAGGGCTGATCGCCGACTGATAGACCTGGTTGTTCCCGACGAAGTCCTCTTCGGGATTGGAGGCCCAGGCGCTCGTCCTCGACGCCTGCACCGGGATCTCGAGAGTGAAGATCCCGTTCACGCTGTCGCAGTCCAGCAGGATGCTGCGCGAATGGCGCTCGCGCGTGAGATCCAGGTGGAGCACCGAGCCCGCCTGGGAAATCAGCGGCGTCTTGATGTCGCAGCTGAGCCCCTGCACGGGCGACCAGTCCTCCTCCAGGAAGATCGAGTACATCCGTCCGGCCCGCAGGTTGCTTAGATAAATTATTCCTGTGTAATAGTCGTAATTCGACCAGACCCCCATCGAGAGGGCCGAAGCGGCGAGGTTCCTCCCCGACGAGCGGGCGCTGCGCGACTCGACCTCGAGCTCGCCAGTAAAGCAGCCGCCCGAAATGCTGGCCAAAGACAGCATGAGGATCAGAATGGGATGTTTCCGAAAGCTCCACATACGTACATCGAACGGTTTGGGACTTTCTTCCATTCTATAACTGATTGTTTTAGTATGGTATTAGATTTTTCGGCGTAAGTCTTTGTTCTTTCTATATAAACTTCAGTTTAGAAATAGCGCACTGCGTTAGTCCTAAGATCCGGGGATATGCGCGGCTGGCGCGGTTTCAACCCGCGGGGGCAGCTTCCGCTGATCGCACCCGCCGAGGCCGCCCGCAAGCCCGATCAACGCGGCTGCAAGCAGAAGGAGACCCGGGGTCTTGGAAGGTGTCTTGAGAGCCATGAGCCTTGAGGCTGCATATTTCGGCCCCCTTCTGCGGTATTCTGGAGGAGAATGCGTTGCACCAAGAAGGGCTCGGCCGCCCGGAAGCCCCGCCACGACTGCCCGCTGAACGCGTGCCTGGAATTCCTCGCGGGCGCATGGACGCCGGAAATCCTTTGGAGCCTGCGAACCGAGCCGAAGCGCTTCGGCGACATCAAGCGCGAGCTCGACCGGATCTCCTCCAAAGTGCTCACCGCCCGCCTGAAGGAGCTGCAGGAGCTCGGGCTACTCAAGCGCTCGGTGCTGCCCACCTCTCCTCCGGCCGTCGAGTATTCCCTGACGGAGTTCGGCAGCCGCTTCGAACCCGTGCTGAAAGCGATCGTCCAGGTGAGCCGCCAGCTCGGCCGGCGCTGAGCCGGAGGCCTGGCCTCAGGCCGTGCGCTCCTCGAGCGACTCCTCGAGAGTCTCGGGGTCCTTGACAGGAAGGACGACGGTCTCGCCGTCCTTCCACTCCATGAGCTCAGAGACGCGCCCCTCTCCCGTGGCCGAGGGATGGATCCATGCGTAGCATTTGCGCCCGTAGGGCCGCTTGCACTCGACGTCCTCGTACGCAGGCGACCAGGTGCCCGTATTGAGGTATTCCACCTGGCTCGAGCCCTGGCTGAAGATCGTGTGGTGCTCGCGATGGGTGTGCCCGTGCACGACGCGCTTCACCTTCGCGATGCGCGCGCTGATGGGCACGCGGCGCAGGATGGCCTTGAGTATCTTCTCGGTCTCGGGCTCGACCGAGCGCGCGTAGAAGATGAATCCCGGCAGCAGCAGCACGAGCGGGATCACGAACCAGAGGTAAGAAACCTCGATGAAGAGCTTCAGGATGGAGAAGAACCAGAAGCTGGCTGTGACGATCAGTGCGAGGAGCGCGACGCGGTCGAGCCACAGCTCGCGCGCGATCTGCAGCGGATTGAAGATGGCCGGGTGCACCTGGAGCTCTCGCAGCGACCAGACCATTCGCGGAGTCGCGTTCGCCCGGGCGGCGATCTCCTCGACCCGCTGGTCGATCGTGAGAGGATCGCGCATGGGGGGAAGCAGCCCCTCTCGCACGGAATAAGCCAGCGTGACGGCCGCGCTCCAGAGCCAGGTCCATACGATGAACGGCTGCGTCCGCATCATGTAGCGATAGTAGAAAACCAGGTACTCCCACAGCGACGACTTGATGAAGCTCGAGTCGACGTGCGGGTTCATCAGGCCCATGCCGTTGATCATGTACTTGCCGGCCAGGTTCCCGAACGGGAGCCTGACCTGCGCCTTGGATCCCTTCTTGATGAGCGGATTGATGGGGCTCGAGGCCACGCAGTAGTCGTCGTACTGGTTGCCGTGCTCGATCAGCGTGTCGCTGTTGCTCACGTAGAACCACTCGCAGAACCTGACGCGGCCGCGGGCCTCGGCCGGAAGATCCATGGCGGCCACCACGTCCTCCTGGACCGAGGGCCAGTGCAGCTCCATGTCGTGGTTCCCGATCACGAACACGACGCGGTTCCCGGGGTTGGAGAGGATGAACTCGCGAAGCGCCTTCACCCAGACCGAATGGTCCTGCAGGATGACGCCGATCTTGAAGCGCGACTTCTTCTCCTCGCTGTTCAGTCCCCTTCGCCGCTCGAGCCAGTTGGCCTGGAACTCGGCATCCTTCGGGATGACGAGCACCGAATCGAAGTCGAAGATGTCGCCGTTCAGGACGAGCTCGATGGGGCCCGTGAGCTGCGACTGGAGGTGCGAGAGGAAGCTCTTGAAGCTGCGATCGACGAAGCGCTCGGGGCGCTTGTAGCGCTTCCAAAGAGGATTGTCCGGATGCGGCGGCTCCGCGTCGGCCAAGTGGATATCGCTCAGGATGATGGTGTGTTCCGCTTTGGAGAAGTCGACGCTCATAGGGTTGGAAAAAAAATCGACCGGAGACCCGGGCGGAGGCCCGGGCTGCCCGCTCATCCGCCGGGCGAGGGCCCTTCAACTCGAGTGTAGCACGACCTCCGGGCGCTGATGCCTCGCCGACTTGCGCGTCTCTCCGATTTTTCGCTATACCGTGGACATGTCCCGCGACGCGGCGATCCGCCATATCGACCAGCACGGAATCCTGCTCGTCTTCCCGATCGACAACCGCAAGGAGCCGCGCTCCCTGTGGTCGTGCCTCCATCCCCGCAGCCCGATGCGTTGGGAGTGGGACGAGGACGGGGACGATCGCGTCGCCCGCCTGTGGCACCTTCGCGAGGAGCTTTCCCGCTCCGGAAAGGTCGTCTATTCGAAATGGTACAAGGGACGCGCCACGCTGTTCTCACGCGAGCTCTTCACGGCCGTCCTTGCGGCGTCAAACTCCCGACAGCATCCGGCCGCCGGCCTGAGCCCGGTCGCGGCACAAGTTCTCGCGACGCTCGAGGGCGAGTCGCCGCTTTCGACCAAGCAGATCAAGAAATCATGCGCTCTTGCCGGTCGCGCCAACGAGGCGTTGTACCAGAAGGCGCTCCGTGAGCTCTGGTCGCGCTCCCTCATCGTGGCCTACGGGGAGTTCGACGACGGGGCTTTCCCCTCGCTCGCCATCGGGGCGACACGCGTGATCTTCGAGGACCTCTGGGCCAAGGCCTGGACCCTGAGCGACGAGCAGGCTCGCGCCACGATCGATCGGATCGTTCCCGCTGGATCGCCCTTCCGCAAGGAGATCGACAGGATCGTCGGGCAGCGCCCCGCCGTGAGCGATCACGAGCGCGTGAGCGCGAAGCGGAAGATCCCTTCCGTGGTCACGGCCGAATCGCTCGCGGGCCCTCGCGGCGGCCCGTTCAGGGGATACAGCCCACGTGGCCGCTGAAGGAGTTGTTCCAGCCGTTCCAAGTCACGTAGGTTCCGCCCACCCAGCCGTTGATCTGCTGGTTCCCGCCCCAGTCCGCGTAACGGAGGCTGATGCGCTTCCCGTTCAGGTACTCGAAGATGCTGCCGTTGAAGACATTCCAGCGGACCCAGCTGCTTCCGATCCGGCCTGAGAGAGTCCCGTTGTTCCAGCTGCCGAGAAGATCGAGCTGGTAGTAGCCCTCGATCGCGCACTTCACGACGATTTTCTGGCGCGTGACTTTGAGGTCGCGCGAACG
>CAYZKI010000004.1:10002-27601 GCA_964478745.1 uncultured Bacteriovoracaceae bacterium | reverse complement strand
CGCGTTCACGTTGCCGACCAGGTAGGTGCCTTCGCTGACCAGGTTCACCGCGTTGAGCGAGACGGGCCTGCCCGATCGGGCCGCCACTCCGTCCTGAATCAGCTCGAGCATCCTCTGGCAGCGGCTGCTCGCGGTCCGGCACATCTCGTCGAGCGGTCCGCGCAGGCTTTCCGGATAGGTCGTGGGCCGTCTCATCGGGGACGGGCCGACGGTCCCCGGGTCGTGGGGATTCGCCCAGGAAACGCCTGAGCCGAGCACCGAGGACACGAGAACGAAACTCGAGAGAACGAAGAATTTGGCTGCCTTCATATTCAAACCTCGAACCAGGGGTTCTGCCTTGATGAGTTACAAAGCAAGCCGGAGACCAAGGCCGTGCACGTAGCTAGGCGCCGGAAATCGCTGGGATGTGCGGCCGGGAACCCGGGCGGAAGTGTCTACGATCTGGGCAGGTGCCGCACTGGATCGGAGGAAAGAATCGCGGCACCTGTAAGAACCGGCGGCCTCCTCCGTCTTCCGCTCCGAAGCTGAAATGGCTCCAGCGAATGGTGTTCAAGTGAGCCCAGAACGATTTCAAGAACGTGAATCGAGGAAGAAAGATGAATCATTTCGATGTCCGGTCCTGGCACCTCCGTTGCTCAGGCACCGGGGCTATGATCGCGAAGAAGGGTTTGATGCTCGTGGTGCTCGCCGTGCTCTTGGGGGGCTGCAGCAAAGCCGGCTCGAACGAGTCCAGCCTGGATCTGCCTCTGGTGGCGAGCTACGAGTCCTTGAACGCGAACGTGTTCGCGCCGAAGTGCCTTACCTGCCACGAGGGGGCGGGCGCCCCCCACGGCGTCGACCTCTCGTCGTACGAGTCGATCGTGCAGAGCAATCTCTTCCCGGCGCTCGTCGTGCCGGGCGACCCGGAAAACAGCAGCCTCTATGCCTCCGTCTCGGAAGGGCGGATGCCGAAGGGCCCCGCGAAGCTCGGGCGGGCCGAGATCGAGGCGATCGCGAGCTGGATCCGGAACGGCGCGCCCAAGGTGGGCACGGAGCCCGTTTCGGGCCCCGAGTCCGATCCCGAAGAAGAGCAGGGAATGGTTCTCAACGGGTACGATCTCGTTTACCAGTGAATCCATGAAAACCCGTTTCAAAGCCTCGTTGATCGCTCTCTCCTTCCTGGCAAGCGCGGGCGCGTCCGCGGAGTCGCTGAGCTGCAAGGCTCCGGGCTCGCCGGGCTTCTCGCTCGTCGCGCGGACTTCGGATCCGCCCACGGTCGCGAGGTCGCTCACGGCCAAGCTCAAGCCTGGAAGGCTCAGGAAGTCGAAGACGCTGACGCTCAAGCATGCGCCTCGCGGCGCGAGCCTGAACTACGTCGACTACTGGAACCCGGAGGGGTTCCGGCTCTCCCTGGGAAGCTTCCGGGGCGAGGGGACCTATCCGAACGCGACGCTGACCCTGGACAAGGGGACGCCGAAGGAGCGGACGGTTTCTCTCCGTTGCGAGCTCGAGCGCCCGGATCCCTTCGTCGACTACTGCGAGGCGAGCGCGGCGAACGATCCCCAGGCCAACCTGTTCAAGGCCGCGCGCGCCGCGAACGCCGACCTCCTGGACGCGACGCTTGCCTGCGGGCTCGACGTAAACGTTCCCGACGAGCTCGGGTGCACGCCGCTTCTGGCCCTCTCCGACAAACGATGCGGAACGGGAACCTTCAGCCCGTTCGCGGGCGCGGACATCAAGGGCATGGTGAGGTCGCTGCTCGAGGCGGGCGCCCACCACGAGATCGACGCCGAGGATCCGGCAACGGGCGAGACCGCCCTGCTCAAGGTGGTGCGCATCCAGGATCTCGCTTCGGCGGAGCGGCTGCTCGAGGCAGGCGCCGACATCGACTACCGCGACATGCAGGGCTTCACCCCGCTGATGCGTTCGGTCGAGACCGGCTATCTCAAGATGGCCGAAGCGCTGATCGGCCGCGGCGCGGACATCGCGGTAACGAACTTCGCGGGGCTTTCGGCCCTGGACATCGCGAAGCAGAAGGGTTTCCGGGATTTCCTCCCGGTCCTGTCAGTCGCGAACACGGTTCTCGTCGAGAGTGACGCCCGCGGAGCTTGCTCGATGCTGAGCTTCGACCTCAAGCTCGGCGTCCCCAACAGGATCATCGCCAGGACGATCCATCCGATGCTGATGGTCGAGGCGGCAGAGCTTGGCATCTATCTCATGGCGGCACCGGGAGTGGAGGCCTCGACGATCGTCACTCCGCGAGCCGCCGGGGAATTCAAAATGACCTGCGGTCCGCGCATGGGCGGAGGCAACCCGGAAGGGGTCATCAACGTCAAATAGCAGTCCGAGTGTAAGAATCGCTCCGGCGGTACGTCTCTGAGGCAAACGAAAAGGGAGAAATCAGATGAATACGAAGAAACTGAAAATGAAGAACTGGTCTCTGGGTCTCACGCTCGCGCTCGTGTCGCCGTCGGCGGTTTTCGCGCACGGCTCGCTCATCGACATGGTCAAGGACGCCACCTCGACGGCCATCGAGCAGTTCAAGATCGACGACCCGCATGCCGCGCATATCTTCACGGGGATCAAGGAAGCCAAGGCCTCGGGCGCGACGCTCGTCGTGAAGTTCACGGTGAACACGAGCGCGCGGGTGGTCGAGTACGGCTGCGTGATGGATCACTCGACGCCCGTCGAGAAGATGGTCTGCACGAAGAAGTAAGGCGGTCGGGCGGCCTCGCCCGTCACTTCCGAACCTGACATCACGATCACGCCTCTTCCGATGGGCGCAGGCGCGACGATGAGCTCGGCCACCGCCGTCTCGGATCACCCCGAGGAGCTTCGCCTCTCGCTGGTGCCGGGCACCGAGGCTTTCTTCGGCTTCACGCTCATCTGCGAGAAGTGAGCATCGGCCACGATCGTCTTCGCCGATGTACGGTAAACGGCGAAGGCTCGGGACAGGCCTAGCAAGCGTCTACTTCTCGGCGATCTTCTCGATGTGCGGAGGTTTGCCCGAGTAATCCTCCTGCATCAACATGCGATCGAGCTTCTCCTGGCTGATTAGCATCCGGTACTGGATCCCGAAGAGCGCCGTATTCGCTTCGATGTGGTTCCGTGAGGCTTCCAGCAGCGAGAGGGAGGAAACGTATCCGCCCATCCGGACGCGGTCGTCGAGCTGTCTCAGGACGTCCGAGGTGAGATCCAACCGCTGCCTCAGGTTCGCAAAGTGGTTCAGATCGAGATTGTGCGTCGCGACCACGAGCTTGAGGTGGCGCTTCAGCGTTTCCTCGACCCCTTGCGCTTGGAGCTTGAGGAGGTCCTTCTGCTTCTTCGCGATCTTGATCGACGCGCCCAGGCCGAAGCCCAGGCCGTTCTGCACGGGAATTCCGTCAAAGATACCGCCAGCCACGCCCTGGCTCATGTTCGAGGCGCCGAGGAACGAGAAGTAGACCTCCTTCTTGACCTTGTCGGCAGCCAAGAGAAGTTCGTTGAACTGCCGAAGCTCGGGCGCGCGGGAAACGGCCGTCGAAACGAGAGCGTTGAAATCCAGAGGCCGGATCGAAGCGAACGCGGGCAATGGGACGTCGACCGGGCTCACGGAATCCTGGGCGCGATAGCCCATGAGGAACGCGAGATTGCCTTGCTCTTCTGTGAGCAACACCTGGAGCGCGCGCTGGTCCTCGATCAGCGACAGGACGCGCACCTGGAGTTCCTTCGAGACGGTCGCGTCCTCTCCCCCCAGCGCCTCCCGGGAGCGCACGATCGAAAGGACGTTCTCCAGCGAAGCCTTCTGCTGCCCAATATGGTCGAGAAGGCTTCGGTCATGGAGGATCTGGAGATAGAGGTTCCTCGCGGTCATGATCTCGTTCGCCCACAGCGCGTGATAGGCTTCCCTTTGCGCGCGAAAGAGGTGCTTCTGCTCCTTGACCCTGAACCAGTTGGAGGGGACGAGGAAAGGAGCGATGTCCTCGACCAGGCTGATCGCAGACCGCGGGTCGTAGGCGACGCTCGCTAGCTTCCAGATGTTCAGCTTGGGAAGAAGGTTCATGCGCGCGAAGGTCACGGATTCCTTGGCCTGGTAGACGCGGTTCGCGTTCTGCAGGACAAGCAGGTTCTCCTGGCTGACTTTCCGGGAGACCTCGGGAAGGGTGATCCTGATCTCCGAGGCAAGAGCCTGCGCGGAGACCGCCAGCAGCGGCAAGGCAACGGCGATTATGTGTTTCATCGTTTCACCCGCTGGGCCGAGAAGGCATAGACGGCGGCATGGGTCGTGGGCTGGATGCGCCCGACGAGCGCCTCGACCTGGGCGAGCTTGCCGTCGAGGAGCGACGACGCGACATCCGCGCTTCCCGCGACGAGCGCATCCGGCGCGAGCTCCGAGCGCTCCTTCTTCGCCGCGGTCAGGTCCGCGAGGTTCAGCAGGTAGACGTTCGGGCAGTTCTCCGAAGCGATGCTGATTTCGCCGGTAGCAAGGTCGGGGTGGATGTCCTCCGCGCGGCATCCCACGGCGCTCGCTGGATTGGCCGGGTTCCACTGGATGACCTGGATCTTGAAATGCAGGTTCGACAAGTCGAAGCCCGCTTCCTCGGGGGTCCTCACCCGCTTGCTGAGATAAGGGGGGACGCTCGGAAGGATAGTCAGGCGGACGTTGAATCTTCCCGAGTCCGTCTGAAAGCTTCCTTCATAGACGCCTTTCACGCCCTGGTAGAACCGGTGGCGGTTCGCAAGCTCCGTTTCCATCTCACGTACGCGGTCATCCCGGTTCTGGTTCTCGGCCTCGACCTGCTGCCGCGCCTCAAGGCGAGCCGCCTCCGAGAGCGAGCTCAGGTCGCGGTCCTCGCAGCCGAGCAAGATCGCCATACCCAGGAACAATAAAGCTAAACTTCTCATGACTTCGGTCTCCTACTTATTAGCGGCCCATCATCGAGAGCAGTTCGGCCTTCGATGACTGATACTCTTTTCTAAGCTCCGCGTAACGATGCTGAAACTGGATGAGACGCTGAAGCGCGCCGAGCACGTCTACAGAGTTCCTCACTCCGCGGTCGTAGTCGCTCAAAGTGCGGTTCAGGTAGTTCTGCGCCTTGACGATCCTCTTCTCGGCGCCGTGGATCAGGTCGTGCGAATGCTTCATCTCTTCCTGGAGCTCCTCGAATCTCGCGACGGACTGGAGACCAAGCGATGATGACTCTCGCGATGATTGGAAGCCGTCGAAGAGCGGTAGCGTGAATCGAACGCCCGCGACGGTATCGTTCCGGAGCCCGTAGTCCAGGTAGTCGCGATCCCTCAGCGTGTAGAGGTAATAACCGGCATAGAGGTCGAGCGAGGGAACCCACCAACGGCGGGCGAGGGAAGCCTCCGCCTGCGCGACCTGTTCGGCTCCCTCCAGGCCGAGCAGATCCGCGCTCGACTCGCGCGGGAGAGTCATTGTGAGCAGTTCGTCGTCATGCTCGTGGGGCAGTTCCGAGGAGGCCCGGAGACGGACCATCCTTTCGATGGACAGGAGTGCCCGCAGCCTGATCTCGACGAGGAGCACCTCGTGTTCGAGGCTCTCGATTTCCTCATTGAGCACGTCGCGATTGATCTCGAATTCGAGCCTGTCCGTGTCGCTCGTGAGGCCTCGCTGGATCCTCCGGTTCGCCGCTGCGAGATACTTCTCGTTCTGTTCGAGCGCCTTCCGGTGGATCGCGATCGAGTCCTGGAGGTAGACGAGCGACCAAAACGCCTGGCGAGTCTCGAGAAACTCCTGTCCTCGAGCCTTGAGGGAGTCCGAGCGGGCTGAGACCGCGGCGCCTTCCCGGATCCGGCCCTCGAAGTAATCCCTTCCTCCCCTGAAGAGATTGACCCTCGCCTCGAGCAGCCCGTACGGCTGGGTCAGCTGCCGGTAGAACCCGGTCTGGAAGGTCTCGACGCCGCCCTCGATGACCAGCTGGGGGAGGAAAGAGCGCCCGAAATGGCCCGTTCGAAGGCTCGCGGCCTCCTCAGCCAGGAGCGCGCCTTTGATGTTCTGATTCCTCTCCGAGAGCATCCGAGGCAGGTCCTCGAAGTGAAGCTCCAGGGTCTCGGGCGCGCCCTGCGCCAGGGCGGGAGCCGCGGCGAGGATGAGCGCCCAGGAGAGCCTGAGAGTTTCGATTCGGGCATTCATTCGGGCTATCCCTTCCGTCAGTGGGAGTGCGAGTGAGGCTCGCTGTTTCCGTGGCTGTGGGGCATGCCGACTTCGGACGCGCTCTGCTCCACTTCCTCGATGATCACGCTCTGCTTTTTTCCGCCTTTGCCGCCCTCTACGGAGAATTTGAGCTGGGGAGCCTGTCCCTTGCCCTTGAAAGTTCCCTCATAGGCGCCTTTGGCGGAAACCGTCATCGGGAACTCCGTCCACTTGGCGGCGCCCTTGAACTTGATCGCTCCCTTGGCGGACTTCGGCAGGCCCGCCGCTTCGGGGGCGATCACGGCGTTGGATGAGGTCCGAAGCAGGATCGCGGCCTGATTCCCATGAATCATGGCTTCGACGCCGATGGTCTGCCCCTTCGAATCGGTGATCTTCGGAAGGTTCGCTATCGGGTCTTCGGGGGTCCCGTGCCCGCCCTCGTGGGCGATGGCGGAAATGCCGATTAGCAGCGACGAAAGAACGAGGAACGACTTCATAGATCGAGTTCTCCTTTTCGGTTTCTGGTTTCTTCAGCGGATCTCTGGAGGGCGATCAGCTTCTCAGCCGGTCTCCTCCCAAACTTGAAAAACACGGAAGGGGTGACGAAAATGTCGAGCAACGTGGACGAGACGAGGCCACCCACGATGACGACCGCCACGGGATAGAGGATCTCCTTGCCGGGCTCTCCCTTGGAGAGGAGCAGAGGGAGGAGCGCTAGGGCGGCAGAGAGAGCGGTCATGAGCACGGGAACCAGCCTCTCAAGCGAGCCTCGGATCACCATCTCTTCCGAAAAGCGCTCTCCTTCCTCCTTCATGAGGTGGATGTAGTGGCTGATCATCATGATGCCGTTTCGGGAGGCGATGCCGCAAAGGGTGATGAACGCGATGAGCGTCGCTACCGATAGGACCCGCTCGGTCATGAAGATCGCGACGGTGCTTCCGATCAGCGCGAGCGGCACGTTCAGCATGATCTGCACGCTCAGAGCCACCGACTTGAAGTGGATGTATAGCGCGCCGAAGATCCCGAGCAGCGAGACGATGCCCAGGAGGAACAGAAGCTTCGAGGCGGCCTGTTGGCTCTCGAACTGGCCGCCGTAAACGATAAAGTATCCTTCAGGCAGCTTGACCCTCTCACTGATCCTTTCCCGCACCTCCTGGATCAGGCTTCCTAGATCGCGGCCGGAGGAGTTAGCGGAGACGACGATGCGCCTCTGCATGTCCTCGCGGTTCACGAGGTTCGGGCCGCTGCCCTGGTAGACGTCGGCGACGTCCTCGACGCGGATCAGCTGGCCGGATGGGGTGGTCTTGACGAGGATGGACTGGATTGCGTCGGGATCCACCCGCGACTCGTCGTCGAGCCGCATGAAGATGTCGAAGATCCTCTGATTCTCAATCACGGACGAGACCACCTCGCCGTTCAAGGCGACCTCCAAATCCTCGGCGAGAGTGCCGGGGCGTATCCCGTACTGGGCGGCTTTGTCCCGCTGGACGGGGATCTTGAGCTGCGGGATCATGACGAGCTGCTCGGGCTGCAGGTCGACGACGCCCTCGATGCCCTTCATGACCTCTTCCACCTGCGTCGCGAGCTTCCGGAGCTCAGGAAGCTCAGGCCCGAATATCTTGATCGCGATCTGGGCGCGGACCCCGGAGAGAAGGTGGTCGAGTCGATGGCTGATCGGCTGCCCCAGGCCGACGTAGACCTTGCCGAGCTTCTCGATGTTCTCGCGGATCTCGTTGAGAACGACCTGTTTAGGCCTTCCTCCCTCCTTGAAGTCGACATCGATCTCGCTGAAGTGGACGCCTTCGGCGTGCTCGTCCATCTCGGCCCGTCCCGTCCTGCGGATCGTCGATTTCGCCTCGGGCACCGACAGGATCGCGTTCTCAATCCGGGTCCCGAAGTGGTCGGACGCCTCGAGCGAGGTGCCCGGGGTCAGGGCAGCGCTGATCGTCGCGGTGCCTTCGTTGAAGGGCGGCAGGAAGTCACGGCCCATGAACGGGATCAGCGCGAGCGAGACCACCAGCAAGGCGGCGCAGCCGCCGAGCACCCGGTAGGGATGGTGGATCGTGCGGCGAATGAGCTTCTCGTCCCAATCCTTGAGCGCCTTGACGAGTTTCCCGTCCTCGCGGTGTCCCATGACCCGTGCATTTGGCAGCAGGTAGTAGCAGAGCACGGGAGTGATCGTCAGCGACACTAGCAGGGACGCAATGAGCGAGACGATGTAGGCAACCCCGAGCGGCGCGAACAGCTTGCCCTCGATACCGCTCAGAGCGAAGAGCGGGATGAAGACCAGGACCACGATGACTGTCGCCAGCACGATCGAGTTCCTGACCTCGGACGAGGCCTCGTACACCACCCGCAACGCCGGGCGAGGGCTCGGGAGCGCGCGGTTCTCCTTGAGCCTGCGGAACACGTTCTCGACGTCCACGATCGCGTCGTCGACCAGCTCGCCGATCGCGACAGCCAGGCCGCCGAGGGTCATCGTGTTGATGCTCATGTCCATCCAGCGGAACACGATCGCCGTGACGAGAAGAGAGAGCGGGATCGTGACCAGCGTGATCGCCGTAGTTCTCACGTTCAGGAGAAACAGAAACAGGATGATCGCGACGATGATCGCCCCGTCACGGAGCGCGTGCTCGACATTGGTGATGGAGGCGTCGATGAAGCGCGCCTGCTTGAAGAGGTCGCCCGTGACCTCGACACCGGCGGGCAGCACCTTTCTCAGCTCGACGAGCCTCGCGTCGATCTTGCGGGTCAGGTCGATGGTGCTCGCGCCCGGCTGCTTCTGTACGGTCATGACGACGGCATGCCTGCCGTTGACGCTGGCCTCTCCGCGCTTCACTTTGGGCCCGATCACCACCTTCGCCACGTCCTTGAGCAGGACCGGCCTGCCCAGGTGGAGGCCTACCGGGGATTCCTCGATCTGCTCGATCGACTCGACCCGCGCCATGGGCCGGATCAGGAACTCCTTGTTGTCGATGTCGATGAATCCGCCGGTCGTGTTGTCGGTGATCTCCGACAGCGAGTGCTTCAGCTCCTCGAGCGAGATGCCGCGCCTCTGGAGCTGATCGGCCGAGACCATGATCTGGTACTGCTTCACCTGGCCGCCCATCACGACCACCTGGCTCACGCCGGTTAGGGTCATGAGCCGGGGACGGACCACCCAGTCCGCGAGTGTTCTCAGATCCATCGGCGAGCCCCTCTCGTTCGAGCTCGTGAGGCCGACGAACTGGATTTCCCCCATGATCGAGGTGACGGGACCCATCACGGGTACCATCTCCGCGGGAAGCTTCCCTTGGACGAGCTGCAGCCTCTCGGAGACGAACTGCCGATTCCTGAAAATGTCGGTGCCCCAGTCGAACTCGACGTAGACGATCGAGATGCCGATACCGCTCGAGGAGCGCACGCGGATCACGCCCGGCGTTCCGTTCATGACGGACTCGATGGGCAGGGTGACGAGCGTCTCGACCTCCTCGGGCGCCAGTCCGTGCGCCTCGGTAAGAATCGTCACGGTGGGGCGGTTCAGATCGGGGAAGACATCGACCGGAAGGTTCACGGCGACGAAGGTGCCGTAGACAACGGTGGCCAATCCGGCGAAGAGCACCGTGAGTCTAAACTTCAGGGAGAGGTGGATGATCGCGTTGAGCATGGTTCCGATACCCGATGGGGTGTGACTTGAGCTGACTATACAAGTCAGGAATTATCCAACAGCTGGAGCAATGGTCAGGCGATCGGAGGGCGGAGAGGGGACTTGAAGGTCAACGTGGGCGGGACCTGATCGTGCGAGACGGTGCGCGGCCTGCCGTGGTGCGCGTGAAAGGTGAGAGAGCCGGAGGCGAGAGGCCCCCCTTCATGCGAGGCGTTCAGCATCGCAAGGAGCGAAGGGTCGATCCGCTGGTGCTCGTGCTCGGTGTCCGCGGGGGAGTGGCGATGCTTATGCGAATGGCTGTGGAAATGCGACTCCGCGTGCCCGATCGGGTGGTGATCGTCGTGATCGTGGTGAGAAGCGTGTTCGGCATCCACCGCGCGGATGTGCGCTCCGGTCATCGCGTCGCGCACCAGCAGGATGCTCGCCAGGCTGCCCGTGACCGGCATAATGAGGAGCCCGAGGAGGGCGATGAGTCTGAAGCCGGCGCTACGCATGGAGGCGACTCTATATCAGATGGTTTTTGGAAGGCAATTTGTAAGATCCGCAACCCAGTGATGGCGCCGCGGCGCCATCACTGGGTTGCTCGAATCCCGCGCAGGTACTTCCACACGTCGAAGTCAGGCGTGTACATCTTGTTCACGGCCACCTGGTGAAGATCGCGCATCGTCGCGCGCAGCACGAAGCGCTTCGATCCGTCGGCCGGCGGCGCAAGCGTTTGGTAGGTGCCCGGCACGGCCTCGGGCGGTAGCCCGGCCGCGATCCTCGACGCGAGAAGCTCGTCGCGCGGGAGCGTCCCGGCGATGATCTCGAATCCGTGCTCCTTCACGTAATGCGCGGCGAGCACATCGGTCGCCTCGGCGTAAACGGGCGACGACTGAGGCCAGAGTCCCCATGCGCTCGGGCCGAACGCCTCGTTCAGTAGGTTATGCAGGCTGTATCGGAGGTCGCGCTCCGCCGCTCCGGCGTTCCTGCTGAAGAGCATCTCTTCGACCTTGGCGCCGCGCCCGATCTCGAATCGGAACTCCTCCTCCGGTAGCACGAGGTCAGGGTGCGTGATCTGAAGAGGGAGCCTCCGGTCGGGCGAGACGTTCTTGATCGGGATCGGGTCGAACCGCTTCATCCAGACGTGCGGTACGGTCTTCTCGGCGTCCATCCAGCCGCGCCCGAGCTCGACTCTTTGAAGGTCGTGGGTGTAGACCACGCTCGATCCGTCGAAGACCCGGAGGGTCATCTTCGCCTTCCCTGAGCCGTCAGTGAGCACGTGCCAGGCGACGCGATCAGGCGCAAGCTCGCGCTCGAGGCGGCCCAGGCCGGCGATCGCCTCGGCGGGAACGGTGCCGCGGTTCCGGTAGACCCCGAGCGTGACACCCAGCACGGACTCGAGCTCCTTCAGGAGCCTGCTGCGGGGATGAAGGCGGCTCACTTCGAACTCGTCGAGCGCTCCAGGAAACCGGCTTCGCCGCACGAGCAGCCGCTCTCCGCGGCGGTGCCTCTTCGTGTAGGAGGTGGCCTTGAGCCTGGCTCCCTCGGGCAGGAGCTTCCGGATCGAGGCGAAAGATTCGGTCGAGATGAAGTAGGAATGGTGGGGAAGGTACCCCGAGTCGTACATCATGCGGATCAGGAGCTTCGATTGCTGCTTGAAGCAGTCGAGCGAGAAACCCGCGTTCCTGATCACGTCCTTGGAGGCGACCAGGGGCTTCGGGCGCGCGATGATGTCGGTTCTCAGGTCCTCCCCGCGGGCTGACAGGCACACGAGCACCGTCAAAAAACCGACGTACCGCAGTTTGCGAAGACCGAGGCGGGATCGCATCGTCTTCGTATCGGAGACCGCGCGTGCCGGCCTGAGGGTGCGCCCGGCGGGGGGCCCGGACGCCGCGGCGGAGCGTGTCCTGAGCTTTACTCAGTTTTTCGTGAGGATCGGCCGAATCGACTCCTATGGAAGGCGGGCGGAGGATCACCAAGGGCGAGCAGACGCGGGAGAAGATCCTCGAGCGCTCGATCCGCATCTTCGCCAAGCAGGGGTTCGATGCCGCGAGCTTCCAGCAGATCGCCGACAGCTGCGGCCTGAGCCAGGCCGCGGTCTTCTATCACTTCGCCGACAAGACGGAGCTCGTCTCGGGCGCGCTCTCCATGATCGTCGAGCACAACCACTCGCGGGTAGCCGGCCTGATGGACCCCCATGACGACGCGTACGTGAGCCTGATGAAGCACATGGAGGGAAATCTGCGTTGGGGGCTCGAATCGCCCGACGAAGCGCAGGTCCTGCTGCTGATCTACTACCTGGCCTGCTTCAACCCCCGCTTCACGCGCGCTTACGGCGAGATGCTCGCCACCGCGAGAGGCCGGGTGCTCAGGCACATCCTCGCCGGGATGCGCGAGGGGCTGTTCCGTCCCGCCACCTCGCCCGAGGCCGCGGCCGAGACGATCCACGACGCCATGGTCGGCGCCTTCATCCATGCGCTCACCGAGCAGGCGGACAAGCCCCAGCCGGTGCAGTCGCGCCTCAAGCACGCGGCCTCCAAGTGGCGCCCGCTCGTGCACTCCGTCCTCGGATACCGCGGGGTATTGCGCCGGCGCGCAGCTTCGCCGGCGTAAGTATTAGATTCTATTACCACTCAGACAAAACAAAGTAATACTCTGTTTTTGTGTTGACTGAATGCGTCACCGATCGTAGAACGCCGGTGCTTCGCCAAAGTGGCGTGCGCATGAAAAAGGAGTGCCCTGTGATGAGAAGTATTCTTGGTATGGCGGCTTTGCTCGCGGTCCTGAGCCCCGAGGCGCAGGCGGTTCAGCTGAAGTGCACGGCGGCCCTGTTGAATCTGGACTTCCACGGCGTCGGCAAGGACTTCGTCTACGATCAGAGAACGGTCGATACGTCGGTCCCGGCCGACCTGTTCTACCAGTTCGAGTTCCACCAGCTCAACGACCCGAAGGAGCCGAAGGCGCTCGCGATGGTCAACATCAGCGAGACCGCGGACGGTCTTTCGGCGGACATCACGATCACGACTCTTCCGATGGGCGCGGGCGCGACGATGAGCTCGGCCACCGCCGTCTCGTATCACCCCGAGAAGCTTCGCGTCTCGCTCGCGCCGGGCACCGAGGCCTTCTTCGGCTTCACGCTCAGCTGCGAGAAGTGAGCGTCGGCCACGACCGCGTTCGCCGGGGAGCCGGATGGAGCCGGCTCACTTCGCGTGAACGAGTGCCTTGCAGCCCGCCCAGGAGAAGCGCTTCATGTCGAAGGGCATCTTCATCGGCTTCTTGGCCATCTGCTCGTCCATCTCTTTCATGACCTTGGCGTTGATGCGGTTCCGGTCCGCTTTCGAGCGGAACACGATGAAGGCGAAGATCGCCGTCTCGCCGGGCTTGAGCTTGCACATCTTCCTGAAGCCCAGGCCGTGCGTGGTGAAGTCGTCGATGACGCATTCGTAGTAGCTCAGGGCTCCGTGCTTCATCCAGGCTTTGCAGCCCATCTGGGCCATCTTCTTGTAGGCGGGGAGGTTCTTTCGCTTGATGGGGATGACGAAACCGTCGACGTATTTATTGGGCATGGCAGGCATTGTGCCGTGGAGCCGCTCCGGTGCCAAGCGCGAACGCGAGCATGATCCGCGCGGCCCCGACGCGTTGGATCTTGCCGCGGGCTCGTTTTCCGGTGAGGATCTTCCCCATGCCGAAAAAGATCACACCCTGCTTGCTCTATGCGAAAGACGCCGCGAAGGCGGCGCGCTACTACGTTTCCATCTTCAAGGATTCCAGGATTTACAGCAGCGATTCGATGTCCACGCGCTTCCGCATCGGCGGCACGGATTTCATCGCCATCAACGGCCCCGCGTCGAAGTTCACCTGGAACATCTCGTTCATGATCGAGTGCAAGGACCAGAAGGAAGTCGATTACTACTGGAACCGCCTGAAACGGGGCGGCAAGGAGCTGCCGTGCGGCTGGCTCGAGGACAAGTACGGCATGGCCTGGCAGGTCACGCCTTCGGTCATGTTGAAGTACCTCACCGCGAAGGACCGCAAGAAGGCGAACCGCGCGATCCAGGCCATGATGACGATGAAGAAGTTCGACATCGCCCGGCTCAAGGCCGCGTTCGATGGGAAGTGACGCTGGAGCGGCTCAGATGCGCCGCGAGGCGCGCGGCCAGATAAAGACCGATCCCATAAACTGTGTGCGTCACCAGGCTCTTCAGATACGCGCTGCCGAGCCCCAGCGCGGGCTGAAGCACGAACCACGGAGCCACCACCGTCGCGACGCCGACGAGAAGCGCCGGATATAAGGATGGGGCGCGCGCCCAGCGCAGGCCGAAGAGAGAGACCAGGAGCGTCGCGAAGACGATTCCGATCGAGTAGTGGGCGATCCAGCCGATCCAGAGCTCTCCCGGAATCGGAGTCGAGGCGGCGATGCTCTCGTGGAACCACCGGCCCCGGGAAAGATGGCCGATCCATCGGCCCAGGTAAGCGAAGTCGAGGGACCTGATACCGAACTGCCTGAGAAGGAATGCCCAGGCATCGATGAAGAGCGTGGCCCCGCTCCCGATGAGCAGGGCCCGCGCCGCGAACTCAGGAAGCTCGCGCGCCCTCCCGCTTTTTCCCACAAGAGCGATCGAAAGCGCCACGGTCGTGAGCACCGCGGCCAGCGAAAAGGTCACGGTCATTCCGTTCCGGTGGAAGACTATCCCCATGACCGAGGCTCCGGCGGTGAGCCCGAGGTTGCGAGAGAGACTCAGAAGCCCGGATGCGACGCCTCGCCGCTCGAGCGGCGCCTTGCTCATGACTTCCGCCTGATTCGCGGCCTGGAACGCTTGATACCCCGGGCTCAGCAGGACGGCTGAGATCACGTAACCGCTCACGCCGAGGTATCGGGGAAGCCAGGCCATGGCCACCGCGCCGACGCCCACCTCGATCAGTCCGGCGATCGTCGCATTCCGTGCGCCGAAACGATCCACGAACCGGCCAGCGAGGTGCCCGGTGAGGGCCGACGTGAGCGGGCCCACCGACATGACCAGGCCCACGATCGCCGGAGGCAGGTTCAAGGTGCGGGACAGGTAGAAAGGGCCGACGACCAAGGTGGACATCATGACGGCCGAAACCAGGCTGTTCATCGCGAGACTGCCGGCAAGACCGGGGAACAGGCCTCCGAAGTCGAGCGGGCGCGCGCCCTGTTCCTTCTCCGATGCAGGCCCCGATGCGGGAACATGCCGGTAGGCCAGGACGAAGGCGAGAGCTCCGAGAGGGATCATTGCGAGGAAGACCGATCTCCAACCCAGCCAGGCGACCAGGAGTCCTCCGAGTGAAGGCCCGGCCGCGGTGCCGACGGCCGACATCGTCCCCAGAAGGCCCATCGCGCGTCCGAGCCTGCTCCTCGGGGTGACTTCGTTGACCGAGGCGACGGTGAGCCCCATCAGGGCCGCGGCTCCGATCCCCTGGAGCGCGCGTGCCGCGATCAGGAATCCGAGCGTGGGGGCGAAGGCGCAGAGCGCGGCGGAAAAGGTGAATACGGAGATCCCGACGAGAAGAACCTTCTTCCGTCCGAGCGCGTCTCCGAGGGCGCCGATGCCCACGATCAGAGCGGTCACGGCGAGAAGATACGCGGTGATGACCCACTGGACCTCGGGGAGGGATGACGAGAAAGCCCGAGCCAGGGTGGGCAGGGCCACGTTCGGGATGCTGACGCCCACCGAGGAGAGCAGCATCGAGAGAGCTAGGGCGGCGAGGGCTCGGGAATAGGACATGGAACGATCCTAGGACTTCAAGTAAACTTGAGGTCAAGATGAGAAAGACGAAAGCGGTCCCCGCGATGGATATAGGCGAGGTCGCGAGGCTTTCCGGCCTCCCGGCGTCGGCCCTGCGGTTCTACGAGGAGAAGGGGCTGATCCGTTCCACCGGGCGACACGGGCTCAGGCGCCTCTTCGACTCGCGGACACCCGAGCGGCTGGCGTTCATCGCGCTGGGCCGGGGCTCCGGATTCAGCCTTCGGGACATCTACGCGATGCTCGGTCCGGACGGGGACTTCCGCATCGATCGAAAGCGGCTTCACGCCAAGGCGGAGGAGCTCGAGCGCGCCATCAAGCAGATGGCCGCGGTCCGGAACCTTCTCGAGCACGTGGCCCGTTGTCCGGCCCGGAACCAGTTCGACTGCCCGAAGTTCCAGCGCCTGCTCGCGCTCGCCGGCAGATCGCAGCATAGGGCCCGCCACCGGAGAAAGCCCGCCCGTTCCGGATAGTTGCGGAACGCTATTGACCTCAAGTTCACTTGAGCTCGTACCTTCTTCCTATCGACAGGAGGAAACATGGTTCACGAGTCGCTTGACAGGTTCATCGAGAAAGCAAGAGAGGCCTGGGGCCCGCTCTCATCGGAGACGGCTGCGGCATTCAAGGGGCTGGTCGAGGAGCTGGCCCGGGATCCGGAGACGGCGGCTTGGCTCGCTGAGACGTTCCGCGAGTCTCCCGGCGGCGCGGAGCTTTACCGCGATCCCGAGCGCGGGTTCGTCCTCACCGCCTATACCGAGAGCGCCGGACAGTATCGGGTCCCTCACGATCATGGCAGCGGCTGGGTCATCTACGTCGTTCACGCCGGCGTGATGGAGATGGGAACCTACGCCGCGATCGTCGATCAGCGCGGAGAGCTCCGCCTCGTGAGGCGGGAGCGCTATCGAATGATTCCCGGAGAGGCCAAGGTTTTCCTGCCTTCGGATATCCACGACACTCGCTGCATCTCTGAGAGCGTGACCGTTCTCCGTTTCACCAGCTGTGATCTGAAGAAGGAGGATCGCGAGGGCAGGATGATCCGCTTCACCGGCCCTGAAGGCATGGAGACGCGGTCATGAGGGTGGTAGGGCTGTCCCGGCCTGTTCCGTGGGTTCCGATCGGACTGCTGGCTCTTTGCGTGGTGCCCGTGCTGGGGGGAGTCGCACGCCTCCACGAGATGGGTACCGGCACGCTGAGCGGGGAGAGCTCGAGATTTCTGGATGCGCCGCTGCCCGTGGTCGTGCACATCATCAGCTCGTCCGTGTTCGGGCTCCTGGGTGCGCTGCAGTTTGGGCCGCGAGGCTGCCGTTCGACCTCCTCGCACCGGAAGCTCGGGATGGTCGTGGTGTTCTGCGGCTGGCTCTCTGCCTTGACCGGGATCTGGATGACGCTTTTCTATCCGAAGGCGGGGCTGGACGGCCCGGTAGTGTTCTGGACCCGCCTGCTCGTGGGTTTCGCGATGATCCTTTCGATCGCGGCCGCGCTGCTCGCGATCGGAAGGCGGAGGTTCACGGATCATCGCGCGTGGATGATCCGGGCCTATGCGCTGGGCATGGGGGCTGGCACGCAAGCGCTTACGCATCTCCCCTGGCTCCTCTTTCCGGAGCTGCACAACGAGGCGTCGCGGGCCGTATTCATGGCGGCCGGCTGGGGGATCAACGTTGCAGTCGGCGAGTGGGCGATCCGTCGCGTTTGAACAGTGCCCCACGAGTGATACGATCGCACTATGACCACACCCAAGTTCCCCGGCCGAAGCTTCTTCCATGGCACCCGGGCGGCGCTCAAGCCCGGCGACCTCATCAAACCCGGCCATGACTCGAACTACGGCAAGAGGGCCGCGGCATCGTACGTCTACATGAGCGGCACTCTCAACGCAGCGATCTGGGGCGCCGAGCTCGCCGCCGGCGACGGCCCCGGCCGGATCTACGTGGTCGAGGCGACCGGTCCCTTCGAGGACGATCCCAATCTCACCGACCAGAAGTTCCCGGGGAACCCGACGCTCTCCTACCGCTCGAAAGACCCGCTCCGCGTGCTGGGCGAGGTGGTCCACTGGGCCGGGCATTCGGCCGAGGAGCTCCGGCATATGAAGGAGAG
>CAYZKI010000004.1:4751-9992 GCA_964478745.1 uncultured Bacteriovoracaceae bacterium | reverse complement strand
ATGAAGGAGACCCTGGAGCGCCTGAAGCAGCAGGGCATCGAGGCGATCGAGGACTAGCTCCGCTGGCGGAGCTACCGCGAGGCCAGGTCCGCGTTGCGCGCCGCGCCCGCGCTGTGGCAGGATCCTAGCCCGTGTACGAGCTTCGCGACTACCAGCGGACGGCCGTCGACAACGCCGTCAAGTACTTCAAGCAAAGCCGCGATCCGGCCGTCATCGTGCTTCCCACGGGCGCGGGCAAGAGCCTGGTGATCGCCGAGCTCGCGCGCATCGCCAAGGGGCGCGTCCTGATCCTCGCGCACGTGAAAGAGCTCGTGGAGCAGAACTACCAGAAGTACGTGAGCTATGGGCTCGAGGCCGGGATCTTCTCGGCGGGCCTGGGCAAGAAAGACCGCGAGCAGAAGGCGATCTTCGGAAGCGTGCAGTCGATCGCCCGCGCGCCCGACGATTTCTTCGACGACTTCTCGCTGCTCGTGATCGACGAGTGCCATCGCGTGGCCGACGACGGCGCCACCCAGTACCAGGAGGTGATCTCGAAGCTCCGCGCCCGCAACCCCGGGCTCTGCATCCTGGGACTCACCGCCACGCCGTATCGCCTGGGGCTGGGATGGATCTTCGAGCGCGCGCAGACGGGCGAGCGGAAGTCCGAGCAGCCGCGCGTTTTCAAGCAGTGCGTGTACGAGCTTCCGCTCACGTATATGATCAAGAACCGCTACCTCACGGTGCCGGTGAAGGTGGACATCCCGGTCACGAGCTATGACTTCTCCGAGCTTTCGGAATCGGGCCGCCTGTACACGTCGGCCGAGGTCGAGGAGATCCTGAAGAGCCAGAAGCGGCTCACGCCGCTGATCATCAAGAACATCGTCGACATCACGGAGCGCTACGAGCGCCAGGGAGTGATGATCTTCAGCGCGTCGGTGCGCCACGCGGAGGAGATTCTCTCGTACCTGCCGGAAGGGCAGGCGCGCCTGGTGGTGGGCGACACCGATTTTTCCGATCGCGACCGCATCATCGCGGAGTTCAAGGCGCGCAAGTTCAAGTACCTGGTCAACGTCTCGGTGCTCACCACCGGCTTCGACGCGCCCCACGTGGACGTGATCGCCATCCTCCGCCCGACGGAGTCGAACAGCCTGTACCAGCAGATCGTGGGCCGGGGGCTGCGGCTCTCGCCCGGCAAGAAGGACTGCTACGTGCTCGACTACACGGGCATGGGGCACGACATCTACGCGCCCGAGATCAACGACAAGCGCCCGGCGCCGGACACGGTGCCGGTCCAGGTGCCGTGCCCGGAGTGCGGGTTCGAGAACGTGTTCTGGGGCTACGCCGACGGCGACGGCCAGATGCTCGAGCACTTCGGGCGCAAGTGCCGCGGGACGACGCAGGAGGAAGGAAGCTGGGCGCTCGCTCCCTGCGGGTACCGGTTCCGGCTGAAGCTCTGCCATGCGTGCGGGGCGGAGAACGACGTGACGGCGAAGACGTGCGAGAAGTGCTCGGTCGCGCTCGTGGACGCCGAGGGCAAGCTCAAGCAGGCCAGGCTCTCGAAGAACGCGCACGTTCTCGCGCCGGAGCGGATCTCGTTCGAGGAGCGGCTGGACAAGAACGGGCGGCCATTTCTCGAGATCCGCTACTACGACTACGATGCGCGGTATCTCAGCGAGGCTCACTTCTTCGGCAACCCGTCCTCGATCAAGAAGTTCAACATCAACTTCCTGCGCTCGCACCTCAGGCGTCCGGAGCTCGCGGGGGAGTTTCAGACGGCGGCGGACGTGATCCGGTACCAGGCGCTCTTTCGCGCGCCGGCTTTCGTGATCGCCCGCAAGCAGGACCGGTTCTGGAAAGTCACGGAGAAGGTCTTCGCCGAGGAGCTTTGAGCTCGCCGATCCGGTTAAAGCGCCTGGTAGTGCGACTGAACCCGCGACGCGGGCAGCACGCCCGGGAAGATGGAGACCTCGTCGATCCATCCTCCGAACCCGTCGTTGAGATCGGTCCAGCCCGACGAGGTGTCGCCGATGGTGAAGCTCGTGTAGGTTCTCCGGAAGCCGGTATACGCGCCGTTCTGGTCGTTCGTGTCGTCGACCCGGACCCCGTTGAGGTACAGCCGGATCCCCGAGGACGACTTCGATCCGTCGTAGGTCATCGTGACGTGGTGCCAGGTGTTGGCGGAGAGGGGGGTGGAGTACCTGCGGCCGATGTAGATGCTCTCGTTGTCGCGGTGGATGAGCCGGACGTACAGGCGGTTGCTCGCGTCCACGCCGAACTTCCAGCTGCGCGATCCGCTGCTGTGATAGGCGCCGGCGATGACCCCGTTGATGTTCGAGGCGGAGGTCTTGATCACCGCCTCCACGCTGAAGGGGTAGTCGGTCGAGACGCCGTCGTTGAAGTTGAAGATCGTGACGTAGGGATACTGCCCCAGAACGGGCTTGGAGAAGTTCACGTGGGCGCCGCTGAAGAGGATGCTCGTTCCCGTGTCCGCCGATGCCCCGGCCTCGCCGAAGGTCGGAAGGTAGCTTCCGCTCTGCACCGAGAGATGGCAGGGCGCGCCCTCGCAGAGATTCGCGCCCGAGACGTCCTGGATGGCCGTGACACTGGCCGCGGTCCCCACGGGCTCGTTGAGCCTCCAGTAGCCCGCCGGCGCGTCGCTCAGCACCGCTTCGGAGTAGAGCGCCGAAGCGCCGCCGCTTCCGCCGCCTGCGAGGATGTCCCCGGCCGTCGCTTCCGACGTCGACTTCACGGCGGAGTCGTTCGCGACCGCGGGAAGCTCGTCGGCGATCGGCTGGGCCTCGATCTTCACCGAATGCGTCGATCCCGCCTGCAGCGCCACGACGCCGTTGAACTTCAGGGTGATGGTCTCGGTCGAGCTGAACGTCCCGTTGCCGTTCGAGACGAGCATGCTCTTTCCGCTCGCGCAAGACGTCTTCAGATCGGCCTCGAGCCTGCTGTAGGTGCCCGACGGGACTTCGGCCTGGGTGAGCGAGACGCTCGCCGCGGAGGCCGAGACCTCGGTCGCCGCGATCGCCAGCGGCACCGGAGTGGTGCTCTGCGAGGGATAAAGCCTCAGATCCGAGAAGCACATCGAGAGCTGCGAGATCGAGGCATGCTGGATGGCGCCGACCTCGAGCTGGAGGGTCGACGTCCGCGCGCCTCCGGGATTGCCTTGCCGGGTGCCGCTGCAGCCGGGCGCGAACGAAAGGGGAATCAGGCAGACGGCGAGGAGGGAAGCGAGGAGTCTCATGGCTTCTTTCCTTCCTTGCCGGCCGGGGCGCCTTCGCTCTTTCGCGTCAGCGGAAAGAGCGCGATCTCGACCTGGTAGACGGAGTCGACGTTGGCTTCGGTCTCGTTCGAGAGCTTCTCGAGCTCGTCGAGCGCCTTGTTCAGGATCTCGCGCGCCTTCTGGAAGCGCTCGGGGCTCATCGTGAGGGTGTAGCCCTGGATGTCGCGCTCCTCGGCGCTCGCGTCCTCGATGGACTGGGTGGCCTGCTCGAACATGTCCTTGTGGAACTGGGTGAGCGCGGTCCAGTAGAGCAGGCCGCGGGCGTGGAGCGTTTCCTGCGCGGCGCTGAGTTTGCCTTCCTCGTTCCTCTTGAGAAAGCCGTGCTTCTCGAGGAACTGCAGCGCGTCCTTGATCTCGGCGAGAGTCGCTTTCGCCCTGAGCCTCGCGCGGATCGCCTCGGGATCCTCGCTGAAGCCGGGCAGCGAGGCCATCTCGCGGATCGCCGCGTAGTACCAGTTGCTGACGTACTGGAAGAAGACCGCATCCTTCTCGTGGCTCTTCCGGAAGGAGGTGTAGCTCTGCATCTTCCTGACGGCCGCCACGCGCGAGACGCCTGTGTCCAGCTGGCTCAGCCGGACCAGGTTCTCGAGGTAGTTGCGCTCGGTCTTCGTGAGCTGAAGGCAGGGTAGGAGCTTGAGCGCCGAATCGAGCGAGAGCTCGCGCTTCCCGGCGAGCATCATCGACAGAAAACCGCCCGAGAGCTGGGCCTGGGCCGCGACATGCGTGGCCAGCAGCTTCTTCTCCTTCTTAAGGAAGGCGAACCAGTCCTTCAGAAAGGCGCGATAGTCGACGTACTGAAAGACGTCGGGTTTGGATGTCGGCTTACGTCCCAAGGTTTCTCCTTTAGCCTTAGGTTCATTATCGGTATTTAGACTGAAACAGTCAACAGATATAAAATTCACTTCAGTTAAGTGACAGATAGATACGATATGAAAAAACACTGTAAAGACAATTAGATAAGTAATACAAAGTTAACTAAGATAGGTAGAATGAATTAGCTAGATAAAATTTTCCTTTACCAAAGCAAATTAGTCCGATACTCTGATCCTCATACAGTCCTAAGGGGGCTGCGGGGGACGGGATGATGATTCAAGGGGTAACCAGGCCGGAAACTTTGTTCTGCGCGAAAGCACTCGTGTTCGCCGTCGCGCTCACCACCGTGGGATGCAGTTCGAATGGGCGCGCCACGCGGCAAGCGCAGCTGAGCCAGTCCATGGACGGGATTCCCACGACGACCACGCGCCCAGCCGCCCCGACCACCACGCCGACGACCACCACCCGGCCCTCCACGACGACCAGCACCCGGCCGTCATCCAGCACGACGACCACGACCCGGCCTTCCGCGACCACCACGACCCGGCCCTCCACGACGACGACCACCACCACGACAAAGCCCTCGGCTCCCACGACCACCACGATGCCGCAATCGATGTCGTCGGTGACGCTGGGTTGGAACCCGAACCCGGACTCGGACCTCGCGGGGTATCGGGTCTATTATGGAATCACCTCCGGCCAGTACCAGCAGGCCAGGGGCCAGGGCATCGACGTGGGCATGACCCTGACCCCGTCCGAGCCCGCGGCCGCCATCTCGGGGCTTCAGGTCGGCCGCACGTACTACTTCAGCGTGAGCGCGTACGACTCCAGCGGAAACGAGAGCGAGCTCGCCGCCGAAGTCAGAGCGGTCGTGGAATAACGAGGGCAAGACGATGAAAACGCGTTTCGATCGAACCGGTCTCCAAGGCTCCTGGATGCTCCTGCTCTCCCTGTCGCTCCCGTTCGTGGCGGCTCCCGCCGCGCTGGCCGCGCAGTCCACGGGCGGGGTGAATTGGATCGACCCGCTCGGCTACGCCAAGCCGAAGTTCGTTCCGCTTAACCTCCCCGACGAGGCGACGGTCGCCCACAAGTACTGGGTCGACATGTCCGGCGGGAGCGGGTCCACCTGTTCGCAGAGCGCGCCCTGCAAGAGCCTCGAC
>CAYZKI010000004.1:3215-4741 GCA_964478745.1 uncultured Bacteriovoracaceae bacterium | reverse complement strand
CCTCGACAACGTCCTGGGCAAGCCCGGAACCCAGGGCGGGCCGGCGATCATCTACCTGAAGGGCCGGGGCCAGCTTTCGCTCTACAACGACACCCTTTACGGCTCCGGCAACGCGGACTGCCGCACCCAGAGCTGCGCCGGTTGGATCCTGATCCGCACCTGGCCCGCGGGCTCGCCGGGCTGCGCCTCCGAGGAGTGCACGGCCACGATCACCGGCGACTCGAACATGAATTCTCCCAACCTGCATCACATCGTCTGGGACGGGGGCCCCGACCTCAAGATCCGCTTCGACTCGAACATCTCGGGCAGCTTCGCCTACGTTCAGAACCTCAACAGCGACTGGCACATCGTCTACCGTACGCAGACCTACTGCTCCCCGGGCGCAAACGGCGCGCGCGGGTTCCAGGTCGGTTCCTCCCGGTCCGTCGACCACGTCTCCTTCATCAACAACGAGTTTCATTCGTGCGAGTCGGTGGGCGACCAGACCTCCTCCGTCTACGTCGGCGCGGGCTCGAACGGCGGGTACACGAACTTCCTGTTCCAGAACAACATCGTCCGCGGGATGTACGGCGAAGGCATCGAGATCAACCCCCGGGTCACCTCCTCGAACGCGACGATCATCGGGAACGCTTTCCACGACGTGGGCCTCGGCACCTGCTCGACCCCGTGGAAGTGCAGGCCGGCGATCACGATGTCGATCCAGAGCGGAGGAGGGAACAACGGCACGGTCATCGCGAACAACATGATCTGGAACACGGGCTCCTCGTGCATCTACGACCGCGGCGGCGGGAACCCCCGGCCCCTGATCCAGAACAACACCTGCTTCAACCACGGCATGGGCACGATGCCCGGCGGCCAGAACAACCCGCAAGGGATCACCGGCTACAGCTCAGGCGGCACGGCCACGGTGCAGAACAACATCATCTACTCGCCGAGCGGGATCGCGCCCTTCGACGCCTCGGCCTTCTCGGCCTCGAACAACCTGTGCGCCCCGGGCGCGAGCTGCGGAAGCGCGAAGCAGAGCTACTCGGCCGCGACCTTCCTGTCCACCGACCCGAACTCGCCGCTCTTCCTGCAGATCGGCCCGGGCTCGGAGGCGCGCAACAAGGGAATGCCGATCGCCGGGGTGAGCGGCTCCTACAACGGAGTGCCCAGGCCGCAGGAAGGCGCCCACGACATCGGCGCCCATGAGCTCGCGTCCGGAGACACGACGGCGCCCGTGGTGCCGGGGGGCCTGAAGGTGCTGCGATGAGGGCGGCGACGATGAAGATGAAGATGACGATGATCTTGAGGAATTCGGGGTCGCTTCTCCTCCAGAGCCTGGCTCTCGTTCTCGCTCTCGCTTCCGCGACGGCCGAGGCGGCTTGCCCGGTCAGAGGTTCCTGCAATCTCGAGCCGGGCCTCGCCGACCGCGGCGACCTCCTGCTCTTCCAGGACTTCGAGGCCAGCAACTGGTCGTCGTACTTCACCCGCGTGGACCGCTCGGCGAACTTCAGCGCGGTTGCGACGCAGGCTTTCGCCGGGAC
>CAYZKI010000004.1:0-3205 GCA_964478745.1 uncultured Bacteriovoracaceae bacterium | reverse complement strand
TGTCACGCCACCGGGATCACTGCCGAGGCGTTCCGCAGCGGCGAGGTCCGCGTGCCCACGGGCGACCACTACGGCGGCGCGATGGACTTCGACTTCACGAGCGCCGGGCTTGCCGAGCCCGAGGAGATCTACCTGCGCTACTACGTCCGCTTCAACGACACCTGGCAGAGAAACGGCGACGGGCAGATCGGGAAGCTTCCGGGCTTCGGCGGCAACTACGACTCGGGCGTGGGGCAGGGCTGCAAGCCGGTGAACGGAACGGACGCCTGGTCGGCGCGGATGGCGAGCTACGACCGGGGCTCGACGAACACGGTGGCCTTCTACGTCTACCACGCGGACATGGCCGAGGACTGCGGCGACATCCTGGAGTGGCCGCAGCAGCTCCAGCGCAATCGCTGGTACTCGATCGAGGCCCGGGTGAAGCTGAACACGATCACCAACGGCCGCGGAAACCGCGACGGGATCCTCGAGGGCTGGATCGACGACAAGCTGGTGCTCAGCAGGAAAGACCTCCGCTTCCGCGACACCCCGGCGCTCAAGATCGAGCGGATCTGGGGCAACGTCTACGTGGGCGGCAGCTGGACGGCGGACCGGAACATGTCGATCCACTTCGATAACCTGGTGGTCGCGCGAGGCCGGATCGGCGCGGCCGGCGCCGCTCCGGTGGTCGACACGACGCCGCCGGTGCGGCCTTCGGGGTTGAAGGCGTACTAGGGGGAGGGGGCGGCAGCTCCGCCGGCGGAGCTGCGGGAGACCGCCTCGAGCAGTTGATCGACGTCCAGCGGCTTGCGCAGGTAGGCCAGAGCGCCGAGCTGCTGCGCGCGGCTGTCCAGGGCGCCTGCGGTCATGACGATGACCGGGATCGAGGCGAGCTTCGGGTTCTCGAGCTGGCTCGAGCGGAAGCGGAAGCCGTCCATCACGGGCATCATCAGATCCAGCAGGATCACCCGGGGTGCCGCGTTGAGCTCCAGATATTCCAACGCCCCCCGGCCATTGGCAGCCACGGCGACGTGATATCCCTCGTCCTCGAAAAGCAGCGAAAGACTGTCCGCGATGCCGGGATCGTCATCGACGATCAGGACACTTGCCGAGGGGTTGTGCATGAGAGCGGTTCTTCCTGCCCGGGCTGTCCGGGTACGCGCAAGGGGAGCTCGACCGTGAAGATGGAGCCCTCGCCCTCGCGGCTGCTAAGCGTGACTCGACCGCCCAAAGCGGTCGCTATCTGTCTCACGATCCACAGACCGAGGCCGAAGCCACCCGCGCTTTCGCGGTGAGAGACCTGCGTGAAGCGCTCGAAGATCCGATCCCGGTGCGACTCCGGGATCCCGGGGCCGGTGTCGCGAACGTTCAGCAAGCACGAGCCGTCACGCTCGACGGCGGAGATCTCGATCTCGGCTCCCGGGGCGTACTTGATGGCGTTGGCCACGAGGTTCGTGAGGATCTGGTCGATGCGCAGCCGGTCCCAGTGGCCGCAGAGGTCCGAGCCGGTCACGAAGAGGCGCGAGCCCGCCGCTTCGGCCTGGGCCGCGAACCGCTCTGCGATTTCGTCGATGAGCGGAAGGATGCGCATCTCCTCGCGGCGGATGGGCAGCTTTCCCTCGCCCGCCCGCGAGACGTCGAGCAGGCTCGTCACCAGGCCGTCCAGGCGCGTGCACTGGGCGTCGGCGCGGGCCAGGCGGCGGTTGAGCTCGTCCGCGCTCAGGCTGGACCGCTCGTTCATGCGCCTGAGCCCGTCGATGTAGAGCCGAAGCGCGGCGATCGGGGTCTTGAGCTCGTGCGAGGCGACGGACACGAACTCGTCGCGCACCTTGATCATCTTCTCGAGGTCAGCGGTCCTGGAGCGGACTCGATCCTCGAGTTCCGTGTTGAGCCGGCGAAGCTCAGCCTTGGCCTGCTTGGTGGCCGCGTTCTCGATCACGTGCCAGGATCCGTGGCGGCGCACGACGGCGAACTCGTGGTTCTGCACGACGTCGAGCATGCCCTCGGAATGGCAGCGCTCCATGCAGTAGCTGCAAAGGGCGATCATCCGGTGCGGCTTGAAGGTCGCGGTGACCAGGTCCTCGTAGGCCATGAAGGGCTCCCAGTCGGCGCGCTCGAGCCAGAAGGTGTTGCCCGTGAGGCGAAGGCCGCCGTAACCACGCTGAAGCGCTTCTTCCTGCTTGCGGACCCATCCGCGAAGGACTTCCTCGGTGCTCATCGTGCCCGCGCGAACGTACCAGTCGGTGTAGTCGATGATCTCGATCTGGCCGGACTTCTCCCGCTCACGCAGATCGGGTACGGCTCTCGACAGAGCGGCGCGCGCGTCCGCGGACTTGAAGGGCTCGGCGGTCACCCAGAGGCACTGCTCGTTGTTGTCGAGACCCGCCTTGAAGTAAGGAACGAGGGAGTCGGCGAGATCGTCGGCCGTCTTGAAGAACTGGCAGAAATGGCTTCCCCAGGGAACGTCGCCGATGCATTCCAGTCCGCTGTAGGTTTTTTCGGTCTGCACGGTCGAGTACCTCCGTTTCAGCGCAAGGTACGCTCTTCCGGTGGGCGCGACAAGTCGGGAGTGTTGCCGCCCGATGACGCGGAGCTATAGAGAGAAGTAGAACGGCCGGCAGGTGCTCAAGGCGAAGCCTTGAGGTTTCGTCGCAGAGGAGTTCCGGGCGTTCGAATGATCCTTACGAGACAATCCTTCACGCTTTCTGGACGATTCGAGAAGATGAAAGTCTTGAAGTCCTTGAAGTACTGATCGCCTTTCCAGAGGCCCGCGTCTCCCCCGAAAGGTTTCTTCCACTTGCGCTCAAAGAGATCCTGGTAGCGCCTCTCTGCTTCCTCAGGAGTGAGCCCGGTTCTGACCGTCAGCTCCCGATGATCCAGAGGAGGCAGAACCGACCATTCCCGGGTGTCCGGATCCAGGAAGAACCAGTCGGGGCCGAGATCCTCGATGAAGATCCCCCGCCGGGCCCAGTCCCGGAATTTCGCCGAGAGGTTCCGGTCGGTTTCGGATCCCGGATGAAGGTGGAAACTGACGATCTCGCGCCCGGCGGTCAGGTGTGGATCCTGATACTTCAGAACTTCATAGCCGGGCCCGGACTCGAGCGTCGAGCTCGTGAAGCCGAGATCTCTTCCTTGCTGGAGAATGTCTCCCCCTTGCCTCAGGAGCGCACGCTGGCCGTCGGGCGTGACGACGAGATAGCGCGCCTCCCGGGTGCCGGTACCGAGG
>CAYZKI010000003.1:25178-27736 GCA_964478745.1 uncultured Bacteriovoracaceae bacterium | reverse complement strand
TACGACCTGCCTTTCACCGTTCATCCGCAGAGCCACTCGCAGCGCTACCTTCATTCGATTTCGTGGGCGTCGCCGACCGTACCCGCCTCGAAGATCCAGAGCCCGCTCGACTTCTTCAACCGCATCCTGGGTCCCGCCAACGAGTACAACGCCGGGCTCGCCGCCCAGCAGGCCGCGTACCAGCAGGCGCTCGCGGCGTTCCAGGCGGGCGAAGCGGCGGCCCAGGCCGCGTACCAGCAGGCGCTCGCGCAGGCGGCCGACCGGCGGACGGCGCTCCAGTATCTGTGGGGCAAGAAGAAGAGCGTTCTCGACGGAGTGATGGGCCAGATCAACGACGTCAAGCGGAGCCTGGGTTCCGCCGACCGGGAGCGCATCGAGAGCTACTTCACCGGCATGCGCGAGATCGAAGTCTCGCTCGGCCAGCAGATGACCACGCTGATCCAGCAGGCGGAAAATCCGCCGCCTCCCACCCCCGGGGTTCCGCCCACACCGCCCAGCGGTCAGGCCTGCCCGATCACGCCGTCTCCCGGAACCTACATCACGCCCGAGCTCTACTTCGGCCACTTCCGCTCGATGCACCGGATCCTGGTCAAGGCGTTCCAGTGCGATCTCGTGCGCTCGGCGTCGATCATGTACGATAACTCGGTCGGCCAGCAGAACTTCGGCTACAACGCCTTCGATCCGTCCGCGACGCAGTACCATCACGACGCCTCCCACTACGGAACGGACGTCGCGCGCATCCAGAGCCAGCACGCGATCAACAAGATCCACACGAGCCTGTTCTCCCACCTCCTGTCGGAGCTCAAGTCCGTGCCGGGCCTGCTCGAGGATACGCTCGTCCTCTACGGGTCGGACATGTCGGGTGACACGCACCTTTTCAACAACATCCCGATGCTCCTTGCGGGCGCGGGCTCCGACCTGCGCTTCGGCGAGGAGATCGGGAACCCCGCGGTCGCGCGGCGCCTCGCGGACCTGTTCGTGGAAATGGGCCGCGATGTTTACGGGATTTCCAGCCTGACTTCGTTCGGTGCGCCGGGGAACGCGAGCACCGGCACGCCCATCGGGATCGCGCGTTAACACTCTGATCTGACGCGCCGCTCTTTTCTTGACAGCCTTCAAATCGAAATGAGACTGAGTCTCATTATTTTTAATTCGAAGGAGGCTGTTCATGAAAACCATGAAAGCGTTTTGGATTCTCTCTCTGGCGTCGATCGCGGTGATCCCGCCCATGTTCCCGAACGAGGCTCGCGCCGCTGATCCCGCGTACGACATCGGCAAGAAGGCGATTCTCTCGATGCAGGGCTGCTATCTCGTCGATTACAGCTACACCGAAACCGAAAGCCTCCTGCCGACCTACACGCGCGACAGCCGCGTGTACGACGTGAACTCGAACAAGTCGATCAAGGAGTGGATCTTCGCCCAGGAGATCTCGAAGAACCGCATCCGCATCCAGCACGTGCTCTTCGGCACGGACCTCGCCGGCGTCCACATGGACGGCAGCGAGCTTCGCCATCAGGCGGAAGACTGGGAGTTCGAAGCGCCGTTCCTCTATGACTTCGTCTCTCCGAACACCTGGAACGTGAAGCAGCTCGCGACGAAGGGCCAGTGGACCCGCCGGATCACGAACCTCGATGACGGCCTCCGTTATCAGTGCGCCTCCGAGTGGAGCCAGACCAGCGCCTATGCCGAGTGGTCCTGCTCGAACTACGCTCCGATCCCGGGCCGCGAGACCCGTGACATGAGCCGCAAGGATTACAACACGCTCGAGCGCGGCACCCGCATCGTGGCTTACGGCTCGAGCTGGCTCGAGCGCCAGGCCAACACGAAGGTGATCCACGACGTCGCCACCGGCACGAAGACCCCGCTCGCCAAGGAGCTCGGGAAGAACTGGTACGTCAGGCTTCCGGATTCCGAATGCGACCTGGCCCGCACCTACGTGCAGCCGCGCCTCGCGTTCTGGGAGCTCCTGCGCGAAACCTGGGACACCGTCCTCATCGGCGATCGCCCGTTCGTCGAGAAGGCCAAGCTTCCCGGCGGCTCCCGTTACGGCCGCGTGATGATGCTCGAGGAAGAGGCTCTCAAGCTGGATCTCTCCAAGTCCTCGGACCGCACCCACGTGCGGAACGAGCTGCTGAAGATCATCCAGGACTCCCGCATCTGAGGGATCGGAACATGCTCGCGCTGGGTCTCGGTCGCGTCAGCGCCGTCGCCGGTTTCGCGCTCCTCGCCCTTTCTCCGGCGATCCTTGCCCACGTGAGCGGGCACGGGGCCGCCATGAAAGGGAAGGGGCCCGGCGGGGGAAACCTCGCGGCGGTGATCTCCGCCGACGAGGCGGAGCTCGGCGACCGGGCCAGGACCCTCGCCATCGGCGAATGGGTCCGTCGCGACGATGAGATCGAGGTCAGGTTCTGGGACCCCGCTCTCAAGGCTCAGGTGGCCATCGCCGGCGCGGGTGAGATCAAGTGGATCGTTCTCCGCGCCGGGGACGGCGAGGCGGGAAAGCCCGTCGTGCTGAAGACGTCGGCGTCGTCGGCTGCAAGCCTGGCTCGCCGCCGTTT
>CAYZKI010000003.1:23324-25168 GCA_964478745.1 uncultured Bacteriovoracaceae bacterium | reverse complement strand
CTGTTGAGCCAGGCCACTTCGGTCGAGCTCATCCTTCCTCCGGCCGAGGCCGGCCAGGCCAAGAAAGTAGTCATCCTGCAACTGAACCCCGAAACGAATCTTCGAAAGGACTCCAAGAAATGAAATCATCGCTTCTTTCCGCTCTCGCAGTCGTCGCCCTGTGCGCCTCTTCCCCGGTCTCGGCGCATGTCCACAGCGCGGCGACGATCACCGGCAAGGACATCCAGCTGACCGAGAACAGCCACGCGTTCGCGGGCAGCATCCTCGGGGCCCCGGTCTTCGGCGTGTTCGAGCACGTTCCGTTCGGCGCGAGCATCCAGATCCGCCGCGACGAGAAGACCCTGAAGCTCGACATCGCGGAAGACGCCTCGGGCAACTACCTTGGCAGCATGAGCGAAGCCCGTGAGCTGACCCCGGGCACGAAGACGAACGTCGACACGAAGGTCGAGTTCGTGAAGTTCGCCAAGACCGGCGCGCTCGAAGGCACCATCCAGCTCAAGATCGACGGCCAGGACGTCGTGGTGACGGTGACCGGCAAGAAGTTCGACCACAACCATTTCCAGGAGCCGCGCTTCCAGGCGACCCTGGGCACCCAGACGCTCGAGTGGAATTTCACCGGCGAGTCGTGCCCGATGTACTCCACGAACATCGCGATGATGATCCTCGGCGCCTATTCCCACCTGTCGAAATAAGGCCCGACACCCTTCAGCCCAGACCCCTGACTCGGGGTCTGGGCTTTTTCTTTTTTAAATACATGAAATCAAAGGATTAAATTGTTGATGAAATTAAGCTGGTATTACGATAAGAATCGGGGCGCGGCGTTTCTCAGGGTGGTAGTGACGATGAATCGTGCGATTTTCGGCCTGATCCTCAGTTCCCTGCTTCTTTCGGCGTCAAGCGACCCGGCTCAAGCCTTCGGATTCAGAAAGAAGAAGTTCTCGAAGGTGGAGGTGGAGCTCCAGGACGCCTCGGGCGACCCTTTGATTGTCAGTGACCCGTTGAATCGAGCGATCCCGCCCCTGGAGGCGGGGGTTCATTTCATGGATGTCCGCGACAAGAAGGTCTGTCTGGACCGAACCCCCGAGCTGGTCTGGGTCTGGGGCTGCGACCCCAAGGGCATGCAGCATCAGGTCGCACCCTTGCTCCTGGACGGCTCCGGCCGCGTTCGCCTTTCCTCGGGCCTCGAGGCCTCGGGCAAGCGCCAGATCAAGCTGGGCTTCAGGATCGCCCACCAGAACCTGCCCTTCTGCACGAATCTGGATCCGCAGGGCCCAGTCATGCAGGAAATCATCGCCAAAGGCATCGTGCCTGAGCCCTGGTGGTTCGAAGGCAAGTCCGGGATATTCGGGCGTTATCGGGTTGAAAAGGCCATCGTCGCCGGCCTTACCGACACCCGCACGGGCAAGCCCTGCCAGGACCTCTTCCTGAATGAACCCAAGATGCCTCTTTCGGGCGACATCCAGGTCACCTGCCGTCACGAGCTCACGAACGCCCAGCTCAAGGCCAAGATCGCGGAAATCCACGACGAGGAATGCCGCGATGACCCGGCCGGTCTGATGCCGCGGTCTTATCTTGCGCATCAGTGACTCCGGAGCGCACAACACTTCCCGGCACTGAAATGCCATTCTCGGATGACTTTCCGAATTTTTCGTGTGAGTAGGTGCGTCAAATCCAAGGAGACGCACATGAAAACCCTGCTTACCGCTCTGGTCCTTTTTGTTTCTTTTCAGGCACCCGCCGCGAACGCGAGCCCGGTCAGCTTCCGTGACGTGCTGAACAACGGCAAGTCGGCTCTCCCGATCGAAGGCCTGATGATCATCAGCGACGACAAGGCTTTCCAGATG
>CAYZKI010000003.1:21577-23314 GCA_964478745.1 uncultured Bacteriovoracaceae bacterium | reverse complement strand
CACAGCGCCACCGGCTCCGGCCGCTCCCGCGATCGACTTCAACCAGGAAACCCTCCTCCTGTTCCAGGACTCGGGCAAGAGCACGGGCATGATCGACGTGGCGTTCGAAAGCGTGATCGACCTGGGCGCCAAGCTGTCCGCGACGATCGTTCAGACCGAGCCGGGCATGGGCTGCTTCGTCACCGCCGACATCGGCCACCCGATGCACATGATCGCGATCCCGAACAAGACCGCCAAGTACGGCTGGGCGAACAAGCAGGTCGACGTGACCGTGAAGAAGGTCGTCATCGACTGCGAGTGATTCCCTGATCCGATGAGAGATGGCCCGGGAAGGCGGTAGCCGACCCGGGCCTTTTCATTTCAGGGCCTTGAGAAGCTTCTCGACGAGCTCGCGTTCGGCGTTGGTCTTGGCCGTCACGCGCTCCACCGTGATCTCCGAGACGAGCGAAGCGATCGCGGCATCCGCTCCCGGGCGGCCCTTGTAGGTCGCGAGCGCGGTCGCGCCCGCCAGCCTCTCGGCCGGGGTCCTGCCCGTCGACGCGCGGACGGCCTCCGTCGCGAGACCGATCAGCGCCGCTTCATAGTCCGCGGCGCCCGTTCCGGTGACGCCGAAGTAGTAGGGAACCTTCTCGTTCCGGGCGAGCGTCCCCAGCAGGGCGGCTCGAGCGGCGGGAAGGCCGGTCTGCGCGTCCTTCTCGATGGACTCGATGGCGTCGGCGATCGCTTTCTCGGCATCCTTCGCCGCCGCTGCGAGCTTCGAGACGCTCAGGCTCTGGGCGTACGGCGTGGTCTTCAGCGCCGCGACCGCGTCAGACTCCGCTTTCTTCGCGGCCGCCGCGAGCGTGGCGGGAAGCCGCGCGAGCTTCACGCCCTCCGCGATCATCGAGTAGACGAGCTCGCGCATCGAGTCCGCTTCGTAGCCCTCGGGGAGGACGTCTTCCGCGTGAACGAGCAGCACGCGCGAGTGCAGCATGGCCGTCTGGAAGAAGCTCGTTCGCCCCGAGTGCGTATGGAAGCGGATCGAGGCCTTGATCGCCGCGGCGAGCGCCTTCGTCGCCTTCTTGAACTCCTCTTCCTTGCCGATCCTGGCGATCTCGGTGGGAGGATAGAGGAACGGGACGACCCGGCCCACGGCCTGCGCCGCGGTCACGTCGCTGGGAAGGGTTTCTTCGTGGAGCCGCGACCACGCGGTCCGGATCGACTCCGTGGGATCGAGCTCGAGATCGTAGCGCACGCAGAGCGGGTCGATCCCGTCCTCTTCCGAGTCGGCCTCGGCGTCGTTGCATGCGGCGAGGTCCTCGTCGTCCTCTGAGACGTCCTTCATCTGATTGTACAGCGCGCTCAGTGCCTGGCGATCGTACTCGAGGATCGGCCCGTCGTTGGCGTCCACCCGGTCGAACACGAAGCGCTCGGCCTCGTAATCGTTGTAGTCCATGACGCTGACCGTGGCCGGGGATTTCGGGTCGGACCGGTCCAGGCTGAGGGAGCCCTTGAAGTTGTGATCGAGCCCGAGCGCATGACCGACCTCATGGTAGAGCGTCTGCGCGAGCAGCCGCCGGCCGAACACCGAGAGCTCCTCCTCGGACGAGAGCCGCGCGGAAACCAGGTTCGACAGCCCGTGCGAGAGGTCGTGCAGGCAGGCGCGCGCGAAGGCGTTCCGCGCGACCGGCTTGCGCGAGCGGGCCTTCGGGTCGCTGAACTGCCCGGCCTTCCAGTAGTCGCGTCCCGCTTTCGCCC
>CAYZKI010000003.1:20633-21567 GCA_964478745.1 uncultured Bacteriovoracaceae bacterium | reverse complement strand
CGCCCACATCGCGGGCAGGTAGATCAGGCTGTGGCTCTGCTTCCCCGTTTCCGGGTCGGAGGCCTGGCTCTCGTACGCGGCGCCCGCCTCGAGCCTGCTGTCCCAGAGGATGACGTTGTAGCGGGGGTCGCCGAGCTTCACGTTCCCGGGCAACCTTCCTTTGAAATGCATCACGTCGCGCTTGATCCCGTCGAACTCGCGGAAGTAGCGGTTCCAGCCCTCGATGCCCGCGCGGATCGCCGGGAGGTACTCATCCGGCGCGTTCGCCGTGACGTACCAGTCGACGTCCTTGCCCGCGTGGATGTCGAAGCGCTGGGCGAAGCCCAGGGACTCCTCTCCGCGGTGCGTGGTCTGGCCGCGCAGGAACCGGTAGCGCGCCGGCAGGCCTTCGTCTCCTCCGGCCGGGTTCTCCGGGTCCATCCGGATCGGGTCGAAGCCCGCGCTCGGCTTGAGGTTGGAGCGAGGGAAGATCGACTCGAGGAACTCGGCGATCGTCCCGTCGGCGAGCATCACGCTGGTTTCCTGAAGGAGATAGTTCCCGTTCGGATCGAACTCGACCGAGCGGACCCAGTGGTCGCGGGGAAGGGGGGCCTTCGCGTTCACGAGGGAGCCCTCGTTCTCGTCGCCCTGGAACATCTGCGAGAGGGTGATCTCCGAGCGCGCGGCCGAGACCGTGAGCGTCGTCTCGGTTTCCGCGAGGACCGGGAAGCGGCTGAGCAGCCGTTCCGGGTGGTTCACGTCGCTCTTCCAGTAGATCCGGTTGTCCGCGACGAGCTGAAGCTCGCGCCCGGCGCTCGTGCCCGCGACGCGGAAGCGCGCCGGGATATGGCCGACGGCGATCGCCTGGAGCGTGAGCTCGTATTCGGCATCGTACAAGGTCGAGTGCTGCAGATCCGCGCCGTAGAGGAACTTCTGCCCGACGAGAGCGTTCTTG
>CAYZKI010000003.1:17696-20623 GCA_964478745.1 uncultured Bacteriovoracaceae bacterium | reverse complement strand
TCCTTGTTCAGCGTGATCTCCGCGGTCACGGTCGGAACGTTTCCGCCGTCGGCGCCAGGCTTTTTCTCGCCCGTGCGAAGCTTCACGTTTTCGACGACCGGCTCTTCGTTCCCGCGGCTCGCGCAACCGGCGACGGAAAGCTGCAGAAGACAGACGCACAACGCGACGGCAAGACGGTTCATTCGGATCCCCCCACGGATGTTCGAAACCGGCGGCAATAAGCACCTTTCGTACCACGATTTCTCCGTGCTAGATCAAGCACCGAAAGCGCGGGCTTCTGATGAAACTTGTCGAGCGGACTTTGGTGGTCGGACCTTTTCAGTGCAACTGTCGGGTATTCGTCTGTCCGAGCACCGGAGACGCCGTGCTCGTGGATCCGGGCGATGAAGCGCCGAGAATCCTCAGGTGGCTCGAGACGCTTTCCGGGGAGCTGGGCCGTGAAGTTCACGTGAAGCATTTGTTCCACACGCACGGGCACTTGGATCATGTCGCGGCAAGTCGCGGCGTTCGCGAGAAGGCGGAGGAGAGAAAACTCGGTGAGTCGCCGAAACTCTGGATCCATCGCGAGGACGAGCCGCTCTATCGCGCGCTCAAGATGCAGGGGCAGATGTTCGGCCTCGCGTATGACGAGCCGCTTCCCATCGATCAGTACTTCGAGCACGAGCAGGAGCTCAAGGTCGGCGAGCTGAAGTTTTCGGTTATCCACACCCCGGGGCACAGCCCCGGGAGCGTCTGCCTGAGGTTGCACGAAGACACCGGTTTCGGTGTCAGCGAGACCCTGCTTTCGGGAGACACGCTCTTCCAAGGAAGCGTGGGGCGCACGGACCTCTGGGGCGCCGACACCGAGACGATGTTCAGGAGCATCCGCGAGCGCATCCTGGTTCTCGACGGGGACACGCGAGTCTGTCCGGGCCACGGTCCCGATACTCGCGTGGGCATCGAGAAGCGGGAGAATCCGTTTCTGCGGTAGCGGGTCGAGCGGCGGCCGATTGACGCCCCGGCGGTTCGCCCGAACCGCCGTCGCGCCGTGCACGCGCGGCGGATGTTTCGCGTTATACTTTCCGGAAGGTGCATCCGAGAATCTTCTTCCTCACCGTGCTTGCCGCGCTGTCTTCCGCTTCCGTCGGCGCGCAGGAGCCCGATCCTTACCGCGTTTACCAGGTGAAGCCCGGCGCCCTTCGCGACGCGTACCTCTACGACACGATGGACGGGAAGTTCACCGAGAAATTCGCGCTCGCTCCGGGCCAGTACGTCTTCTGCCGGATCGTCGACTCCACGTGGTGCGAGGTGGCGGGGAAGGACGCCAGCGGGAGCGCGAAGTCCTTCTTCCTGCGCGTGGATCCGCTCAACATCCGCGAGCGCCAAGTCGCGGACATGAAGGCCGCGATCGACCTTGACCCGAAGCAGACGGAGACGACGGTGTACTCCGATCCGAAGTACGCGGTCCACGAGCAGACCCCCGAGGCGGCGAACGCCCGCGTGGCCTGGCCGAACGAGGGCGCGCAGATCCGCATCACCGACAACCAGATGACCCAGAAGATGAACCCGCTCTCGGGCGAGCTCGAGTGGGATCTCTCGTACCAGATCTACGGCGTCTACACTCCCAGGACCAAGCCCGGAGAGAAGAAGGGATTCAGCGGCTGGATCAAGGACCAGTACATCGCGGATCCCGATCTTCCCCCGGTGCCGTCCGAGCCGGCGGGCCAGCAACCGGAGCCGCAGGCGCCGCCACCGCCCGCGCCGCCACCGCCCGCGCGTCCGACGACGACGACCACGGTGTCCCGCTCGACGACGACGACCACTCAGTGCGAGGAGTGCCTCAAGCCCCGTACGCTCGAGCCGCTGCAGCAGGCCACGCTCGAGCAGCTGCTTCAGGGCGTGAAGGCCAGGGACGAAGACGAGTTCCTCGAGGAGCTGAACACGGTCGCGGGAAAGTGCATCCTGAACGAGACGCCCATCCCGAAGTCGTCCCGGGTGAGGAAGACCCTGCCCCCGATCCGCGGCGATACCTGGACCCAGCCGGCCTTCCTCCAGACCCTCGGCAAGCACTGGGAGAACGCGGCGACGCTGCCCCCGATCGAAAAGCCCGGAGGAGGGAAGCTCACGGGCGAGGACGTGCTCGCCATCGACATGATGGCGCGCACGATCTACGGAGAGATGGCCAGCTGTTTCACCCCCCAGCTCCAGTATCCGAAGACGGTCGCGCGCACGATCGTCAACCGCGCCCGGGCGCAGCCGCCCGAGTGGGACAAGTACAGCTTCGAGCGCGGCCAGGCCAAGCGGAGGGCGAAGCTGCATCCGCTCTTCAAGAATAAGTTCGTGAACGTCATGGCCAGCCCGTTCCAGTTCTCCGCGTGGAACAACAACTCGAAGTCGACGCTCAAGCAGATGCTCTGCCCGCCGCGCAGCTTGAGCCAGAACTTCGCGCCCGGGCATAAGCCTTACGGAAAGCTCGTGAACATCTGGAAGCAGTCCCTGAAGATCGCCTACGACGCCGTGACCGGCGACAAGCAGTTCATGGACGAGACGGCTCAGGTGAAAAGCGGCTACTACACCTCGCGCGTCTCGCTGTCGGGCCTCAGCGAGTACACCGCGTCGGTGGGTGGCGCGAAACTTTCAAACCCTTCGTGCGTGCGCCTATGGAAATGAAGCGATTCGGAATCATCTTGTTGATCGTGACGACCGCGGCGCTGGCGGGCGCCTCCGGCGCGCGGGCCGACTGCCCGCCCGTCGGGCTGATCGACGGCAGGGCGCAGTACACGCTCGTCGTCTCGCCGCCCGACGCGAACGACCTCCTTTCGCTCAAGCTGACCGAAGGCTCGAAAGAGCTCGCTTCGGAAGAGCTCCCGTCGGTCGGCCCGAAGCCCCGCTGCATCCGGATGAAGGCCTTCGCCCCCGGGCTGGTGTCGATGGAGTTCTCCCAGGGC
>CAYZKI010000003.1:16070-17686 GCA_964478745.1 uncultured Bacteriovoracaceae bacterium | reverse complement strand
TCCCAGGGCACCGCGGGAACGAGCCAGCTCGTCGAACGCGTCGTCCTGCTCGTCTTTCGCGTCGGAGGAGGGAAGATCGAGGCCGCGGATGCGATCCCTCTCTCCGCGGTCGAAGTCGGAACGACCCCTCCGAAAAAGCATTTCGAGAGGACCTACCGGATCCAGCACAAGGGAGGCGTGACCGAGGTGGCGCTCACGGATCCCAGGACCGGCAAGGTCGAGCGCGTCCGGCCGTTCGAGGCGCCGCGGTGATCAGCTCGCGCGCACCGGGACGATCTCGAATCGATCGACGTCCACCAGGCCCTTGTCGGTGAGCTTGAGCGCCGGGATGACCGGCAGGCACATGAACGCCAGCTGGAGGAAAGGCTCCTCGAGCTCGCAGCCGATGGCCCGGCTCGCGTTCTTGAGCTCCTTCAGGCGCGCGGCCACTTTCGGCGCCTCGAGATCGGACATGAGGCCCCCGAGGGGAAGCTCGAGGCGCGAGATCACCTGGCCGCCGCGAACGACAGCGAAGCCCCCGCCGCACTCGATCAGCGACTTCAGCGCGACCTGCATGTCGCGCGTCGCGCCCGATCCCTGGCCGACGGCGATCAGGTTGTGGCTGTCGTGCCCGACGCTCGAGGCGATGGCGCCGTCGAAGCCCGAGCCGAAGCCGCGCGCGTAGCCGAGCGCGGGCTTGGAGCCATGCCCGTGGCGCTCCAGCACCGCGAGGCGGGCGATGCCCTCGTCCGCGCTTCCCGCCACGAGCTTCTCGGTCACGATCTTCCCCGGGATGATGCCGATCACGTTCACGCGGCCGTCCGGGCCCTCGAGGTCGGCGAGCTCCGGCGCCGTCGCGCGGATCGTGTTCTCGCGGCTCGTGGAATCGCGGAGAGCGGGAGCCCCGAGCTCGGAGGCGAGCCTTCCGCGCTTCCAGACCGACGAGACCGCGCAGCTCGCGACGTCGTCGAGGACGACGAGGTCCGCCTCGTAGCCCGGCGCGATCGCTCCGTAGCGGATCATTCCCTGGTCGAGAGAGTAATGACGGGCAACGCTCCAGCTGGCCGCGCGGTAGGCGGCCTCGCGCGCCGCGCCCGCCCGGACGGCTTCGCGGATCAGGTAGTCGATGTGCCCCTGCTCGGCGATGTCGTAGGGGTTGCGGTCGTCGGTGCAGAAGCCGAGCGCGGCCGAGCTCGCGACATCGAGTAGGGGGGCGAGCGTGTGAAGATCCTTCGCGACGCTGCCCTCGCGGATCCAGACGGCGATTCCGCGGGTGAGCTTTTCGCGCGCCTCCTCGAGCTCGGACGACTCGTGGCAGCTCGTGATGCCGGCCGCGGCGTATGCGCTGAGGGGCGCGCCCTTCAGGAGCGGCGCATGGCCGTCGATGGCCATTCCGGTGAAAGCCTCGAGCTTGTCGAGGATCTCGCTGTCGCCGGCGAGAACGCCGGGGACGTTCATCATCTCGGCGAGCCCGAGCGCCTTCGGATGCGAGGCGAGGGGATGCAGCTGGGCGGCCGAGATTTTCCCGCCGCCGTTGGTTTCCAGGTGGGTCGCCGGAACGCACGAGCTCAGCATCACCCAGAGGTCGAGATCCATCTGCGTCGACGCGTCGAGGAAGTACGGGATGCCCGCGACGC
>CAYZKI010000003.1:12285-16060 GCA_964478745.1 uncultured Bacteriovoracaceae bacterium | reverse complement strand
TACGTTCGCGAGCTCATGGGGATCGCAGACGGCGCCCGTCGTTCCGCGGCCGAGCACGGCCTGCTGGAAGCGGCCGGGAGTGATCATCGAGCTTTCGACGTGCACGTGCGCGTCGATGAAGCCCGGGACGACGGCCTTGCCCTTGAGGTCCACGACGCGCGCGCCGTCCTTGCGAGGCTCGAGGCTCACGATCGTGCCGTCGACGATGCCGAGGTCGCCGGTACGCCAGGCGCACGCGAACACGTCCAGGAAGCGGGCGTTCCGCAGAACGACGTCGCAGGGAATCTTTCCTTGAGCGGCCTGGATCCGGCGAGCGAGCCGCTCGCGCGGGATACGTGTCTTTCTCATCGCAGCCAGAATAAGCGGCGGGGCAGGCGGGGTCAAACTCTCCGCGTTATCGCCGCTCGCCCGTTGCGCGCTAGCGGAGCTTGCCCGAGACGCACTGGCCGATGCCGCGGGGAACCGAGAGTTTCCCGGCCTCGTCCATCGCTTGAAGGTACTCGCTCGAGATCCTCCGGAGCTCGTGATCCCGGGAGTACATTCCGGCGTGGATCCTCATGCGTACGTCACCCGCGCTCTCCGCAGGCAAGACGTCCGAGCGGAACACGTCCAGCAGCCTGGCTTTGGGTTGCGCGTTCCCGACCCTCGCGAGGATCTCGGCGGCAACCAGGGTGGAATCGTCGAGGTGCTGTGCAGTCCGTAACCATTGGCCGGACGCGAACTGGGATGCGCGACCCGCGAGGACTTCCGCGAGGTGAGACTCGGGAGCTATGCGCCAACGCGTCACCTGCGCGACTTGAAAAGCGGCGCTTCGTACCCGAGGATCGGAGTGCAGGGCGGAGTCCCTGATCAAGAGCGCAAGGTCATCCGATGTCTCAATCCAGCTGTTCCTGACCAGCGGGGCGGCGAGGGCGCTGATCCGGACCGCCGGCGAGACCGAGGGGTCCGCTGCCAGCTTGAGGCACATGGCGTGCGCCGCCGCCGCCGCGGGCGGGCGCGGCTCTTTCATCAGCTCCTTCATCGCGAAGATCATCCTGAGGCGTTGCGCGTCGTTTCGGGTCGCCTCGATCGAGCCGAGCAAGGCGGTTAGCAGCCGGTCCCTCCAGGCGGCGAAGGTCGCCGCATTGCCCTCGAAAGCGCGCAGGAGCTCCTGGCTGATGTAATTGGGGTGAGACTCCAGGAATCGGAAAAGACGCGTCCACGAGTCCTCGGGCATGACGAATCCCGTGGTCGTGCCCAGCGATTGCTCGAGCACGTTCACGGCCGGGAACTTGTGCTGAAGCGCGAGAAGCCAGCGCATCTCCTCTTTACCGACTGCCCTGCGGGAAACGAGCTTCTTCAGTACGGTCGATGAGCCGCGGTACTCGAGGTCCGCGATGATGAGGTTCTTGAGCATCGCGGAGAGCTTCGCCTTTCCCAGCACGTTCTCGAAATCCAGCAGAATCAGGGGATTCGGGCTCGCGAGGATCCGGTCGGTGATCTTCGGCGTGAGCATCGGCGAGATCCGCGCATGGATCTTCTGAATCGCCTCCTCCGCGGGAAGGCTTTGCAGCTCGTAGAGCTCCCTCAGCTCCGTGCGGGGGTCGGCGAAGTGCTCGCGGAGCTCCGTCCGGCTCGGAACGCTCGGACCGAAGCCGCTTGTCTTGAGGATGCTCTTCTCGAGTCCCCCGTCGTAGAGGTTCTGGCGACCGCCGCCGGGGATATCGAGAACGGCGTCGTATTCGGGCCCGAGCTCCAGCAGCCGCAGCATCTGAAGCTTCTTGTACTCCTTGCCGACCGTGTCGAAGGCCGGAGCTCCCCGCGTGCTCGCGTGCAGATGGAGACTGAAGCTCGATCGCGCGAGCCTGGGATTGATGACCTCTCGCTCGATGCCGACCTCCCGCGCAAGGCGCATCAGGATGTCGACCCCGTCGTCTGGGTCGTCGGTCGGAGTCCGGAGGGTGAGCTCGAGCCAGAAGCCTCCGAGATCCTTTCTTCCGTCGATCTGCCATGCGAGCTCGCTCATCCATTCGGGCGCGCCCGGCTTGAGGCGCAGGTAGTTCTCGAGGGACTCGGGCGACTTGGTTGGAAGCCTGGCGAACTCGGGCATCCGGACGAGAAGCTCGGCTTTCTTGATGTCGCTCAGGGACTCGAGCGGCACGAGCTGGAGCCTTTCCGCGGGCGAGAGCCCGCGCAGATGCTTCCGCCAGCGGCGATGCAGCTCCGACCAGTCGCTGGCGCGGCTTTGAGGAAGCGAGTTCGCCGTGCCGGTTCTGAGCTCGGCCGGGAGCGGCTTGTCGGCTACGTAGAGGTCGCCGCGCTTGGCGATATCGAAGCCGCGCGTGGATTCGTTGAGGCCGACGTTCTCGACGTCTTTCGGAATATTGACCCGGCCTTCGTGAACGGCGCCGGAGACGGGCCGCTCCGCCTCGCGCGGAAGTTCCGGGGTGCCAGGGATGATCAGCGGGCCCCCCGATCGGAGCACCGGCTGCTCGCGCGTGATCAGGACGGAGCCGAGCTGGAGCCCGCGGCCGAGCTCCTCACGCAGCTTCGGAGGAAGCCTTTCGAAGTTCCCGGGCGTCTCGAGGTGCGAGTCGAACACTTCGACCGGAACGGGGAAGCTCAGGGTCTTCTGGAGCCCATCGAAGTCGAAATGCTTCATCAGCCGGGCCGCGTAGCGGAGCTGCAGCTCCATATCGAACCCGAAGAAGGTCTTTCCCTTGAATTCCGCCAGGCTGGGGCCGGTGGCGAGCGCGAGGCTCGGCAGAAGAATCGCCGTCGCGAGAGCGCGCGTGAAGGAACGAAGGGAGATCCGCACGTCTTCCTTTCGGCCGTTTTCGCGCTTTGCCTGACGGTCTGAACCGAGGTCGCGTCAATGAAATGACGGCTCAGTAACAGATCCTGCCCGTGAGACGGTATGCGCCGCCGACCGGTCCGTTCGCGTTGTGGAAGCGGACGGTGATCTCCTCATTGATCGAGGCGCAGGCTCCTCCGCCTGAAGGACGGGTCAGGGTCAGGCCGATCGCGCCGGTATGGCGGGCTCCCGGCGCGCCGAGCTCGGCGCTCGCCTCGGTGATGCCGGTCAGCTGCTTCGAGTTCAGCGCGACGCCGTTCCTGTAGAAGACGATGCCATGGTCCGGATCCTTCCACGTGCATTGCCCCGTGTTCTGGAAGCGGGCGTAGAACATGACCTCGACCGAGTCCTCGCCCGCGAGGATGTCTCCGAAGTCGAAGATCGCGTCGCGCGCGTTCTGCGGGTGGGCCGTCGGGGCCCAGTCAGCCGTGCTGCAGTTGTCGCAGTAGATCCGGCGACCCGCCTCGCGTCCGCTCCAGATCTTGATGAACGATTTTCCGCCCGTGCTGCCGGCGACCGTCTGGATCATGTTGTCGATCGGGTTCGCTGAATCGACGCAGGCCGGAGGCAAAGTCGTGGTCGTCGTGCTCGTCGTCGTGGTGGTGCTCGTCGTCGTGCTCGTCGTCGTCGTGCTCGTCGTCGAAGTCGTGGTCGTCGAAGTCGTGGTCGTCGACGAGCTCGAGGTCGTCGTGGAAGAAGTGGTCGTCGTGGAGGACGTGGTCGTGGAGGTCGTTGAAGTCGTGGAGGTCGTTGAAGTCGTGGAGGTCGTGCTCGTCACGCCGCCCGTGCCTCCGGTTTCGCCGCCCGGGTTTCCACCTGAGCTGCCACCCGTAGTCTCGCCGCCGGTACTCGTTCCAGCCGTAGAGCCGCCGGAGTCACCGCCGCCGGTATCGCCACCGCCGGTATCACCGCCGCCGGAGTCACCACCGCCGGAGTCACCAC
>CAYZKI010000003.1:0-12185 GCA_964478745.1 uncultured Bacteriovoracaceae bacterium | reverse complement strand
CGCCGGAATCGCCACCGCCGGAATCGCCACCGCCGGAATCGCCACCGCCGGAATCGCCACCGCCGGAATCACCACCGCCGGAATCACCACCGCCGGAATCACCACCGCCGACCGATCCTCCGATGCTGCCCGAGGTCGTGGCTCCGCCGCTGGAACCGCCGGTGTTTCCCGGAGGATTCTGCTGTTCAAACCGTTCCGCGCTTCGAGCTGCGCGCCTGATCGAAAAGGAATGCTCCATGCTGCAGCCCGTGGCGAGCGCGAAGAACAGGATGAAGATACCGACCTTCGTGGGAGCCATGACCCGGTAAGATTGCAACCCGCATGCTTCGAGCGGCTCGCGAAAACCTTGGGCTATTTCCGATAGAAGCGCCCAAATTCCAGTGGGCTGTCGAACGGGATTTCATGAGTCGGTTCCGACACATCCCGGGTCCTTTCTATTGCGTCGCGACAGCGCAGTCTGGTAGTCGAGCGGAAGGTGTCTATTCTGAAGTTCGAAGTCCAGCATGCATTGAAGGACGAGCAGGGGGTTTCCCGCGCCCGCGCCTGCCGGATCCGCCTGCCCGGAAGCGTCGGATCCGGGGGAAAAGAGCATGAGATCCTCACCCCGGTGTTCATGCCCGTCGGGACCGCGGGAACGGTCAAGGCGATCAGCCCGGGCGAACTGAAGGCGATGAATGCCCAGATCATCCTCGGAAACACCTACCACCTTTATCTTCGCCCCGGTCACGAGCGCGTCGAGCGGCTCGGCGAGCTCCATAAGTTCATGGGCTGGGACGGTCCGATCCTCACGGACAGCGGCGGTTTCCAGGTTTTCTCGCTCGCGGGCCTGAACAAGATCGACGACGAGGGAGTGACTTTCCAGTCGCACATCGACGGAAGCTCGCATCGTTTCACGCCCGAGCTCTCGATGGAGATCCAGAAGAGGCTCTCGAGCGACATCGTCATGGCTTTCGATCAGTGCCCGCCCTATCCGGCCACGCGGGAGCAGGTTCAAGCTGCGATGCGTCGAACCCTGGCCTGGGCCAAGCGCGGGCTCGATTATCCCCTGAAGCCCCACCAAGCCCGGTTCGGGATCATACAGGGCGGGCTCCACGAGGACCTGCGCGCGCAGTCGGCCGCCGAGATCACCGCGCTTCCTTACGACGGCTACGCGATCGGAGGGTTGTCGATCGGTGAAACACCTGAGCTCATGCAGAAGATGGCCCGGTACACGGCGCCGCTGCTCCCGTTCGATCGCCCGCGCTACCTCATGGGTGTGGGCCGCCCGGAAGATCTAGTAGAAGGCGTCCGGGCCGGCATCGACATGTTCGACTGCGTGATGCCCACGAGGAACGCCCGGAACGGGCAGCTCTTCACCAGCCAGGGCAAGGTGAACATCAAGAACGCTCGTTTCACGGACGATTCCTCACCGCTCGATCCCGAGTGCCCGTGCGAGGCCTGCACGAAATACTCGCGCGCCTACCTTCGGCACCTCTATGTTTGCGGGGAAATTCTCGGCGCGAGGCTGAACACGCTTCATAACCTCACGTACTACCTGCGCCTGATGGAAAAGATGCGCCGCGCCATTCTGGAGAATCGGTTTGACGAGTGGGTCAAAACATTTTACCAGAAAGAATGCGCAACTATCCCTCATCAATAAAGAATTCCGTTTCCACCTTCGCACTCAACATCGGCCTGACTCTGATCGTTGGGTTGTCCGCTCTGCCCGCATGGGCCGACAAGGTGATCGTCCCCGCGGACGCCACGGCGGCGGATGGAACGGGCGCGGCCGCGCAACCGGGCGCGCCGGGGATGCTCGCGAATCTTTTTCCGATGATCGCGATCTTCGCGATCTTCTATTTCTTGATGATTCGCCCGCAGCAGAAGAAACTTCAGGAAGAGCAGAACAGGAAGAAAGAGCTTCTTGAGAATCTCAAGCACGGCGACGAGGTCGTGACCCATTCAGGTATCCTGGGCAAGGTCACCGGCATCGCCGACAAGGTCGTGACCCTCGAGGTCTCCGACAACGTGAAGTTGAAGATGCTCAAGAGCCAGGTCACTCAGGTGATCAAACAAGGCCAAGTTAAGGATCTCGCATGAATCGTACCTGGTGGTGGAAGTTTGCCTTTCTCGTCGCGACCATCGTTTGGGCCGTCGTTTACGTCACGCCGACGCTGGCGCCCTCGCTCGTGAACTGGGACGTCCAGAAGAGCAGCTTCCCGTTCAAGCAGAAGGTCAACCTGGGCCTCGACCTGCAGGGCGGCCTCTACATGGTGCTCGGCGCGGACTTCAACAAGGTGTTCGGCGAGATCGTCGAGCGCCAGTCCCGCAGCCTCGAGAACCGGCTGAAGGAAAAGGCGCTTCCGTTCAAGGCCGTGAAGGTGGTCCGTGAGGGACAACCCGCCGATGATCCGCGCATCGTGGTCGAAGTGAACCCCGCCGACAAGGCGAAGATCCAGGAGATCCTCAAGGCCGAGTACTGGACCATGCGCCTGGCGGGCGAGACGGACACCACGCTCGAGTTCGGCCTTTCGCGCGAATACCGCACGGAGATCCGCGAGACCACGATCAACCAGTCGATCGAGGTCGTCCGCAACCGCATCGACGAGTTCGGCGTGACCGAGCCCGTGATCGCGAGCCAGGGCGCCGACCGCATCGTGGTCGAGCTTCCGGGCGTCCGCGAGATCGAGCGCGCCAAGGACCTGATCGGCAGCACCGCCAAGCTCGAGTTCAAGATCGTCGACGACGAGCGCATGGACCAGGGCAAGGTCGCGCAGGTCGTCGCTGATATCGAGCGCGAAAAAGGCATCGCATATAAGGAAGGCGACAAATACTCGGAATACGTGAAGGCGATCAACCTGCACGCCAAGGGCAAGCTTCCCGAGGGCGACGAGATCGCTTTCGAGCGGTCGGGCGGCATGAACGGCGCGCCGACCACCTGGATCCCGTACGTCCTCAAGTCGAAGGTCGACGTCACGGGCGACGACCTTCAGGACGCGCAGGTCGGCTTCAACCCGCAGGACCGCAGGCCCGAAGTCCACTTCCAGATGAACCCGCGCGGCTCGATCGCGCTCCAGAAGCTCACCTCCGAGAACGTGGGCAAGCGCATGGCCATCGTTCTTGACGGCATCGTGAAGTCCGCGCCGGTCATCAACAGCGCGATCTCCAACAGCGGCAGCATCACGCTCGGCCGCGGGGCGAGCGACGAGATCCTGAAGGAAGCGAAGGATCTCACCATCGTCCTGCGCGCGGGCGCGCTTCCCGCTCAGCTCGACTTCCTCGAGCAGCGCATCGTCGGTCCGTCGCTCGGCGCGGACTCGATCAAGAAGGGCGTGCTCGCCGGCATCGTCGGAAGCTCGCTCGTCTTCGCGTTCATCGCCTTCTACTACCGGGTCAGCGGCCTGATCGCCGTCGTATCCCTGCTGCTGAACGTCCTGTTCGTCCTGGCCATGCTCGTCGGGATGGAAGCGACGCTCACGCTTCCGGGCATCGCGGGCATTGCCCTCACGGTCGGTATCGCCGTCGACTCGAACTTCGTGATGTACGAGCGCATCCGTGAGGAGATCCGCGCGGGTAAGGGGCCCCACGCGGCCGTGGACGCCGGCTTCCAGAAAGCGTTCCGGACCATCCTGGACGCGAACGTCACCAACGCCGCCGCGGCGGTCGTGCTCTTCCTTTACGGAACGGGCCCGATCAAGGGCTTCGCGGTGACGATGCTGATCGGCATCGTCACGACGCTGTTCACCGCGGTTTTCGTCTGTAAACTCCTGTTTGATGCGTATCTGAGACGGGTCGAGCTGCGCGGAGCCCGCGCTCTCAGCATCTGAGCCAGAACGACCGTACCCAAGAGGATTTCTCAATGTTCGAGATTATCAAGCCCGGCACGAAGATCGATTTCGTCGCGAAACGCCATATCTGGATCACGGTTTCCATCGTGGCCATCCTCGGAACGATCGTCCTCTACTTCACGAAGGGGCTGAACTACGGCATCGACTTCACCGGCGGAGCGGAAGTCGCGGTCAAGGTTCCGGCCGACTGGGACACGGGCCGCGTCCGCAAGGCACTGGAAGACGGAGGAGTCAGGGACGCGCGCATCGTGACCTCGGGCGACGCGGGATCGGGCGAGTACCTGATCCGAGTGCAGGGCGAGGAAGGGCAGATCAACCAGGTTTCCGCGCAGGTTGAGTCCGCATTGGGTAAGGGGATCCCCGCCGGCCAGTACGAGATCCAGAAGGTCGACGTCGTCGGTCCGGCGGCGGGCCGCTCGCTCCGGCTTTCCGGTTTCCTGTCGATGTTCTACGCGCTCCTGTGCGTGGTCATCTACGTCGCCATCCGTTTCGACGTGCGCTACACGCCGGGCGTGATCCTTTGCGTGGCCCATGACACGCTGATCATCCTGGGCGTGTTCCTCGTCACCCAGAAGCAGTTCGACCTCCAGATCCTGGCGGCGGTGCTCGCGCTCATCGGCTACTCCAATAACGACACGATCGTGACCTACGACCGCGTTCGCGAGATCAGCCAGATGCACCCCGAGCTCCGGGTCGAGGACGCGGTCAACCGCGCCATCAACGAGACGCTGGGACGCACCGTTCTGACCGCCTTCTCGACGTTCCTGTCGGTCTTCGCTCTCTGGCTGCTCGGCGGCTCGGTGATCCGCGACTTCGCGTTCACCCTCATGGTCGGTCTCGTCATCGGCACTTACTCATCGATCGTGATCGCCGGCTCCGCGGTCATCGCTTACACGAACTGGCAGTCCAAGCGGGCCGCCACGGCCGCGGCCGGCGGCAGGACGACGAAGAAGTTCACGGCACGCACCCAGCCGAAGTTCCAGGCGTGATGGAAGTCGGTAGTCGCGAGAACGGTACTCCCGAGCGCGAGTGGCGGCTCCGCCACGAAGCGTGCCTCGAGTCGGATCCCGTCGAACGCAAGCTCTCGGAGCTGCAGCAGGCGACCGGGCTTTCGCGCATCGCGCTCCGGGTATGCCTCGCGCGCGGGCTCGAGACGCCCGAGGCCATCCACTCGTTCCTGAACCCGACCTTCGATCAGCTCTGCAGCCCGCTCTCGATCCGCGACTTGGACCGGGCCACGGAGCGCCTTTCGCGCGCTCGCGCCAGGCCTGGGCAGCCGGGCGAGAAGATCCGCATCTACGGCGACTACGACGTCGACGGGACGACCGGGACCGCGCTGCTTAGCTGGGTCTTCAGCGACTTCCAGGGCTTCGACTTCGACGCCCGTCAGCCCGATCGGTTCAAGGACGGCTACGGACTGAACGTGAAGGCCGTGGAGGAGGCCGCCGCCGATGGCGTGCAGGTGCTCGTCACGGTCGACTGCGGGATCTCCAGCTTCGACGCGGCCGAGAAGGCGCGCGAGCTCGGGGTCGACCTGATCGTCGTGGATCACCACCAGATCGACTCGGCCCGCGGGCTTCCCCCGGCGCACGCGATCGTCAATCCCCAGCGTTCCGACTGCGATAGCGGGCTCAAGCAGCTCTGCGGCTGCGGGCTCGCGTTCTACCTGGCCATGGGGCTGCGTATCCGCGGCCGGGCCGAGAACTGGTGGCCCGAAGGGCAGGAGCCGAATCTCAAGCAGCACCTCGATCTGGTCGTCATGGCGACGGCCGCCGACATGGTTCCGCTCACGGGCGACAATCACGTTCTCGTACGCCACGGGCTCGAGGTCCTCAAGAGCACCCGCAAGCCTGGCGTGAAAGCTCTCCTCGAGGCGGCAGGCGTCGGCTCGAAAGACCTGAGCCCGGGACATCTGGGCTTCGTGATCGGCCCGCGGATCAATGCGTCCGGGCGGATGCAGTCGGCGAGCCTCGCCCTCGAGCTTCTCACCACGCGCGACGCGAGCCGGGCCTTCCGGCTGGCGCGCGAGATCGAGACGCTCAACGCCGAGCGCGCGGATCTGCAGAACCGGATCTGGGATCAGGTGCGGATGAGAGTCGAAGAAGGGCTCGCCCAGGGCAAGTTCAGGAACGGCATCGTCGTCGCGGATCCCGCCTGGCATGAAGGCGTGGTGGGCATCGTCGCCTCGCGCGTGACGGAGACTTTCCGGAAGCCAGCCGCGGTGATCGCGCTGCGCGAGGACTACGGCAAGGGAAGCGTGAGAAGCTGGGGCGGCAAGGACGTGCTCGCGGCGCTGCGCGAGTCCGCGTCCACCCTGCGCACCTTCGGCGGCCACAAGCACGCGGCGGGGCTCTCGGTCGAGAACCACCGGGTCGAGGAGTTCGCCGAAGCGTTCGATCGCGCCCTCGAGACCATCCAGAGCGACGCGGCCAGTCTGCCTCTCATGATCGAGGGCGTCTGCGACGTGAGCGACCTGAATGTCAGGGCGCTGACGGAGCTCGAGCAGCTCGGGCCCTTCGGGCCCGGCAATCCCGAGCCGGTTTTCAGCTTCCGCGCCGTCGTCAGGAACCATCAGGTCCTCAAGGGTCGGCATTTGAAACTCAACCTTTCGAGCCCAATGGCGGGCTCCGGCGCCCAGGCCGATAAACCTCTGGAAGCAATCTGGTTTCACGGCGCCGAGCGCGCCGATCGGCTCATGGAGCTTCTCGAGGAAGAGACCGAATGGGCCGGAGTGCCTGAGCTGAATCGTTTCCGCGGAAACGCGAAACCCAGCTTCCGGGTCAAGGATTGGCGCCCTCTTCGCGGCAACAGCTGAGTAGCCGTCAGCAATCAGTCACCCATCCGCACTTTACATAACTAGAATAGAAAAGCTCACCGGCCGGCTTTACTCCCGTTCGCTCGCGGTTAGAATTGGAGATCAAGCAGTACAAGTAGGCGTTCATTTCCAAACGTAGTTCCAGCGGATCGGACAGGACGTCCGACACCGTGCCCGGGGGGAGAGGCGAATGGGGAAGGGATTCTCGCGTTCAGGAAAGTGCGGCGTAGTTCTGCTCGCGCTCGCTGTTATCGGTGTCGGCGTCTTCAAGCCTGATTCACAGGCCAAGACCCAAGGAAGCAAGGATGGTTACCCTCGGGTCCCGGGCGAGCTCATCGTGAAGATGCGCGATTCCGGGGTCTCGGCGATGTCCGCCGGCCCGCTGGTCATGCAGGCTCTTTCAGGCTTCAAGGTGCGCTCGTTACGGAGCGCGGTCACCGACGAGAGCCTCAAGGTGGTCCGTCTCGAGGATGACCGTGACGTCGACAGCGCCATCGAGCGGCTCGCCGACGAGCCTTCGATCGAGTACGCCGAGCCGAACTACTACGTCTCGAAGCTCGCGAACCCCGACGGCACGCCCGTGGACACGAAGTTCAAGGATGTCTGGGGCCTGAACAACACGGGCCAGAAGGACAGGGATTCGATCGCGATGCCCGCGCAGAACGGCACGCCGGGCGTCGACGTCGGCGTCCTGAAGCTCTGGCAGCAGGGGATCACCGGCAGCCGCGACATCGTCGTCGCGGTCATCGATACCGGGATCGACTGGGTTCACGAGGACCTGAAGGACAATCTCTATGTCAATCCGGGCGAAGCGGGCGCGCTCGCCAAGAACGGGCGCGACGATGACGGGAACGGGTTCGTCGACGACGTTCACGGGTGGAACTTCTCCCTCGATGACAAAGGCAACCCGGTCAGCAGCCGCGAGTCGAGCGACGACGAGGGCCACGGCACCCACGTGGCGGGAACGATCGGCGCCGTCGGCGACAACAAGATCGGAGTGGCGGGCGTGAACTGGCGCGTGAGCCTGATGCCCGTGAAGTTCCTGAGCAAGGACGGCTCCGGAACCACGATGGGCGCCATCGAGGCGATCAAGTACGCCACGAAGATGAAGGTTCACGTCATGAACAACAGCTGGGGCGGCGGTCCCTACTCGAAGGCGCTCGAGGACGCGATCCGCGGCGCCCGAGACCAGGGCATCCTGTTCGTCGCTGCGGCCGGAAACGGGCGCCAGGACAACGACACCCAGCCCACGTATCCCGCCAACTATAACGTCGATAACGTCGTTTCCGTCGGCGCGATCGACAACCGCGGCCAGCTCTCCGTGTGGAAGAGCCTGGTCCAGCCGAATCCGACCAGCCCGCCGGTCGTTCGCGAGACCGGCGGCTCTCACTGGGGAGCCACCTCGGTGGACGTCCTCGCCCCGGGAACGAAGGTGCTCAGCACGGTTCCCGGCGACAAGCTCTGCCTGGTTCATCCACCCGAGCCCGGGAAGCCCTGCGACTACGGTCCGGAGAAGTATCTCGCCTTCAATGGCATCTCGATGGCCACTCCCCACGTGAGCGGCGTCGCGGCGCTGCTCCTTTCGGCGGATCGTTCGTTGACCTACGCGCAGCTGAAAGAGCGCCTGATCAAGACGAGCGTGCCGGTGCACATCCTGAAGTCGAAGGCGGTCTCGGGCGGTTACGTCAACGCCTACAACGCCTTGAACCAGATCATTCCTCCTTCGATCGAGCCGGACCCGGCGTTGTGGCGCCGAGTCAATCAGGTCGTCGAGTCGCCGCATCCCTATGTGGACCGGATCGATGTCTCGACGACGGTCAGCTATCCGAAGGCGAAGTACCTTCGCGTCCACTTCGAGAAGGTTGAAGTCGAGGCGCGTTACGACTTCGTGCATCTTCGCACTCCGTCAGGAGCGCTGATCGAGACGATCTCCGGAACCCTCAATGATTACACGAGTGACTACGTCGAGGGCGACTCGATGGTCGTCCAGCTGCAGAGCGACTTCTCCACGGTCGGCTATGGTTTCAAGATCAGCTGGATCGAAGTGATTCTCTGAGTATCTGAACCGCTCCTTGGGGACCGACCCGGTCTCAGTCCGGACGAAGGCTCACTCCTCTTGCGGGAGGGAGCCTTCGTCTGGCAAATTGTTAGTCCTGTGACCCGCACCTTAGCCGCGTTCATTTTGACGATCTTCAGTGTGACCACCTCGCCTCCGGCGCTGACCCAAGCGGAAGCGCGCATCCGGATCTCCCTGGGCGCCGCTCCCGAAGAGGCGGAGGAGACCTCGGAGCGCGAGAAAGCGCTCGCGCCGGGCCGTGAGCTTCGTGAGCGACAGAAGCTGCAGCTTGCCGGTCTCGTTGCCGCGTCCCCGACGCCGTCGCCTCTGGCTTCCGCGTCGCCTTCCGTGGCCGAGACTCCGGTTCCGATGGCGGCGCCACTGCCCAAGGACTACGGGAAAGTGATCGGCCAGGGCGCGGGGCAACCGCCGACCGCCACGCCCAACGAAGCTCCGAGCCCGCCCCCGAGCGTGCTTCCCTCCGATTCTCCTTCTCCGGCCCTGAGCCCGCTTCCGAACGGAAGCCCGCAGCCCAATCGCAGCCTGACCCAGGCCGAGAGAGCCATGCTGCTGAGCGAATTCAAGAAGGCCCAGCGCTCCGAGCTGAAAGGGATCCAGCACCGGCAGAGCGTGGAGATGACCGAGCTCGCGGCTTCGCAGAAAGCCCGCTACAACGAGTGGAACGAGGCGGAGAAGGCGGCCCGGAGGAAGTATTTCTCCGAGAATACCAAGGGCGCCGACCGCCGGGCTTACGTGCAGGACTTTTCGAAGCGCCGGGACGACTTCCTGAAGCTCATGGCCCAGGAGAAAACCGCCCGGGCCGCCGAGAACACGGCCCGCGTCGAGGCACTCAAGCTCGATCACGCGGGTAAGCTGAAGGAATTCCAAGAATTTCTCTCGAAGGGCGAGCGCCCGCCCAGTCATCTCTGGCCCTAGTTGGCGCCCGGCGTCATGCTCGAGGTCAATCTCTCAACTCTTTGACCTGAAACGGATTTTGTTCTCAATCTGGCGGGCGAATCCGTCGAAACGTAGGAGAATGCTTCGCCGCGCGCCTTCCTCCTTGCTGGTCATCTCACTCGCATTCGCCGGGATCGCTCTCGTCTCGTGCTCGCCGAAAGACTCCGCGCGCGTGGCGAGAAGCCCCGCGGGCGCCGGAGTTCCGCCTAAGGGCGTTTCGATCGACGGCGCGGCCCCGCGGCAACGTCCGACCGCGAAAGCCCCGAACATCTCGATCGAAGGGATCAAATCGATCCAGCGGAGCGCGCCCGCGATCTCCGCGGAAACCCGCCGCGCCATCCAGCGCGCCGATTTCAACGGCTACGGCGAGGGCACTTACGCGGTCGAGCTCGAGTTCACGAACGACGAGCTCGACAAGGCCAGTTACGACTACGACTGGGGCGACGGAACGATGGTCAGCGGTCACGCCAACGAGGTGAACGACGCCGCCCGCGCCAAGCTCGTGCGCGCCGTCCGCGACATGTGCAAGAAGCAGGGCGACTGCGAGGTGCAGGCCATCCGCGGCGCGGTCAGCTGGGCGTGGGGCGATGGAACGGGCGGCATCGACGAGAACTTCATCGAGGCCTACCGGGTGAAGTACAAGAACGGCTACACCTACGAGATCACCCTGGACGTCGGGGTCATCGAGATCAAGATCGGGCCGATGACGCCGAGAGGCTTCGAGAAAGGCGAGTCGAAGCTCGACAGCCTGATCCAGATCGCCAAGCGGCAGGGACTGAACCTCAACAAGGGCGAGATGCACCTGCACGAAGGCATCAGTTCGAACTTCAAGAACGAGATCCTGGCCATCCGGAACCGCGCCGTGGACCGGATCAACAACCAGCAGTTCGCGCACCTCTTCGCGGAAACCCTGGCCAACACCCCGCCGCTCGCGTCGCTGCCTAAGGACCGCTACGCGAAGTTCGCCGAGATCGTCCGCATGGTCGACGAAGGCTTGATCACCGACCCGCTCGACTTCTACAAGCTCATGCGCAGGAACGTCTACGACATCACGCTGGACGAGTCCTGGGTCACCGACTGGGAGTCCTCGACGAAGTTCCAGGACTTCAACGTCACCCGCGCGCGCCGCAAGATGGATGGCGAGCCCTTCCCGGCCTTCAAGCGCACGCACGAGTACCGCGCCATGCCCGGGGCGCAGAGCGCGCGCGACGTCACCAACGTAGTGAACCTCGAGTCGGCGCGCACGCGTTATCTGACCTCGCGGCCCGACCGCATCAAGCTGCTCAGATTCGACCCGAACTCCCCGTGGGCCCACAACGTCGCGATGTTCAAGAGATACGTCGAGGAAGCCGCTCCATTCGTGACCGGCAACGTTCGCTTCACGTTCGAAGACTTCAAGCACCTGATTCCCGAGGAGTTCCGGAATCTGAAGCTTCCGGAGCTTCCTCCCACCGTATGGGAGGGCTCTGGAATGCCGAATCCCGCTGACAAGTGCGCCAAGAACCTTCGCCGGGTGCTTCGCGAGCTGGTCGTGAAGGGGCCGGTCGAGCTGAAAGGCGCTAAGAGCGTAGTCTCTCGACAGAAATCACGCCCTTCTTCCCCTCGAGCGCGTTCGACACCTTCTGAAGCTGAGTGAGGTCGCCGACCTCGACGTCGAAGAGGCAGATCGCCTTCTTGTCCTTGGTCGTGCGGATGTTCGCGGAGGCGATGTTCACGCCGCAGCCGCTGATCGTCTGCGACATGAGGGCGAGGAGCCCCGGCTCGTCCAGACAGAGCACCCGGATGCGGACGTGGCGCCGGATGGTGCTCTTGTCCTGGATGTTCCACTGGACGTCGATGCGCCGGTCCTGGTCGTTGTCGATCGCCTTGGTGCAAGTGGCGGTATGCACTGTGACGCCCCGGCCGCGCGTGATGAAGCCGATGATGTTGTCGCCCGGAAGGGGATTGCAGCAGCGTCCGAAACGGATCAATACGTCGTCCAGGTTGGCGACCGTGATCGCGTTGCGGGTCTCGCTGCGGCGCTTGGCGACCGAGAACACGCGCTTGAGGAAGCTCTGGTCGTCCGCCTTCTTGTCCTCGATGGATTTCTCGAGCGCCTCGGCGGGGATCACCTTCGGGATGAAAAGCTCGGGCGTGATGCGGCCGTAACCGGTGCCGATGTAGAGCTCGTCGAGCGTCCGCGAGTTGAGCTCCTGAGCGGCCTTGAGCAGCGTGCCGGCCTTCTCGAGCTTGGCCAGGGTCGTTCCGTAGGGCTTGACCGCCTTCTCGAGCAGCTCCTTGCCGATCTCCCGCGCTCGCGTGCGCTCCTGCTCGCGGATGAAGTTGCGGATCTTGGCCTTCGCGCGCGAGCTGCGCACGATCTTGAGCCAGTCCTTGGATGGAGACTGCGAAGGGGAGGTGACGACCTCGACGGTGTCGCCCGACTTGAGACGGTGCTTCAGCGGGACGATCTTCCCGTTCACCTTCGCGCCGACGCACTTGTTGCCGACGTCAGTGTGGACCGCGTACGCGAAATCGAGCGGAGTGGCCC
>CAYZKI010000002.1:10454-29440 GCA_964478745.1 uncultured Bacteriovoracaceae bacterium | reverse complement strand
TCCTCGAGAACCCCGGCTGGTACACGCAGTACACGCCGTACCAGGCCGAGATCGCGCAGGGCCGGCTTGAGGCGCTTTTGAATTTCCAGACTCTGGTCATCGACCTGACCGGCCTCGACGTCGCCAATGCGTCGCTTCTGGACGAAGCCACCGCGGGCGCCGAGGCGATGTCCTTCTGCCTGGGGATCAAGGGATCGGAAACGCGCCGCACCTTCTTCGTTTCCGAAGATTGCCATCCCCAGACGATCGAAGTGATCCGCACCCGCGCCGAGCCCCTCGGTATCCAGGTGATCGTCGGTTCCCATAAGACTTTCGACTTCCAGGCATCCCAATGCTTCGGCGGTATCGTCCAGTACCCGACCACCGATGGCCGTGTCGAGGACTACCGCGAATGGATCCAGAGGGCTCATGACGCCGACGCGCTCGCGGTCATGTCCGCCGATATCCTCGCTTTGACGGTTCTGGCGTCTCCGGGCGAGCTCGGCGCCGACGTCGCCGTGGGGTCGACCCAGAGATTCGGGGTTCCGCTCGGATTCGGCGGCCCGCACGCCGCGTACTTCGCCACCCGAGACGCCCTGAAGAGACAGATTCCAGGAAGAATCGTCGGACTGTCCAAGGACGTGGACGGCAAGCCCGCGTCGCGCCTGGCGCTGCAGACGCGCGAGCAGCACATCCGTCGCGACAAGGCGACGAGCAACATCTGCACGGCGCAGGTGCTGCTGGCGGTGATGGCGTCGATGTACGCGGTCTATCACGGCCCCGAAGGCCTGAAGGAGATCGCCGAGCGCATTCATTCCCTGACCCTGGCTCTCCGGGCCGGGCTCAGGAAGCTCGGTTACGACGCCGGCACCACGGCGGTATTCGATACGCTGAAGATCGCCGCGGCCCCGGCCGGCGCCGCGAAGCTCGTTCAGGTCGCGGAACGCCATGGGATCAACCTGCGTGCCTACCCTGACGGAAAGCACGTCGGTGTCGCTCTCGACGAGACGGTGAAGGCGTCGGATCTCCAGGATCTTCTCGACATCTTCGCCGAAGCAGCGGGGTCGAAGACCAAGCTCGCGGCGGAGGAGCTGATCGCCGCCGCTGGCCGCGAGGCGCAGATCCCCTCCGATCTTGTCCGCCAGAAGGCGTACCTGACCCACCCGGTCTTCAAGCTGTACCGGTCCGAGACGGAGATGCTCCGTTACATGCGCAGGCTCGAGTCGCGCGATCTGTCTCTCGCGCATTCGATGATCCCGCTGGGCTCGTGCACGATGAAGCTCAATGCCACGGCCGAGATGTACCCGGTCAGCTGGCCCGAGTTCGGCGCCATTCACCCGTTCGTCCCCGAGAGCCAGAGCGAAGGCTACCGCGAGATGCTCCGGCAGCTCGAGGCGATGCTGGCCGAGCTCACGGGATTCGACGCGATCTCGCTTCAGCCGAACGCGGGATCGCAGGGAGAGTACGCGGGTCTTCTGGTCATCCGGAAGTACCACCAGTCGCGCGGCGACTCGAAACGCAACGTCTGCCTCATTCCGAAGTCGGCTCACGGAACCAATCCGGCGAGCGCGGCCATGGCGGGAATGAAGGTCGTGGTGGTCGACTGTGACTCGAACGGGAACGTGGACGTCAGCGACCTTCGCCGCAAGGCAGAGGAGCATGCGGGCGATCTCGCGGCCCTGATGGTCACCTATCCGTCCACGCACGGCGTCTTCGAGGAAGCGATCCGCGAGATCTGCGAGATCGTGCACAAGCACGGCGGGCAGGTCTACATGGACGGCGCGAACATGAACGCGCAGATCGGCCTTTGCCGCCCGGGAGAGTACGGCCCGGACGTGTGCCACTTGAACCTCCACAAGACGTTCTGCATCCCTCACGGCGGCGGCGGCCCGGGCATGGGCCCGATCGGCGTGAAGAAGCATCTGGCCGACTTCCTGCCGGGACATGGCATCGTGAAGACGGGCGGAAAGAACGGGATCGGCGCTGTTTCGGCGGCGCCGTGGGGCAGCGCGAGCATCCTTCCCATCTCGTGGATGTACATCCGCATGATGGGCGATGAAGGCCTGAAGCTCGCCACGCAGATGGCGATCCTGAACGCGAACTATGTCGCGAAGAAGCTTTCGAGGCACTATCCGGTGCTCTATCAGGGTAAATCCGGGTTCGTCGCGCACGAGTGCATCTTCGACACCCGGCAGTTCAAGGAAACCGCGGGGGTCGAGGTCGAGGACATCGCCAAACGTCTCATGGATTACGGCTTCCACGCGCCGACGATTTCGTTCCCGGTTCCTGGGACGATCATGGTCGAACCCACGGAAAGCGAATCCCGGGAGGAGCTCGATCGCTTCTGCGACGCGATGATCGCCATCCGCGAGGAGATCCGCGAGATCGAGGAAGGCAAGACCGACCGCGCGAACAACGTGCTCAAGAACGCGCCCCACACCGCCGAGCAGCTCACCCGCACCGAGTGGAACCGTCCTTATTCGCGTGAGAAAGCGGCGTACCCGCTCGCATGGGTGCGCGAGCGCAAGTTCTGGCCCCATGTCGGGCGCATCAACGCGGTACTGGGCGATCGCAACCTGATCTGCGCGTGCCCGCCGATCGAGGCGTATCAGTAAGCGCTTTGACTCGGTGAAAGACTCCTGAGACAAAAGTCTCATGAGAAAGCCGATCGTCTGCTCCGTACTTGCCCTGCTTGTGCTCACGGCCGCCGAGGACGCGCGCGCCGCTTCGCGAACCCGGGTCAGCTATATCGTTTCGTCCCGGGGAAACTACGTTTTCCCGGCTACCGAGGCGGAAAAGATCAGCAATCTGGGCCTGATCGCGGGCAAGAGCTACGGGAGCTCGGGTAAGGCGTACGCGATCCACCCGTATGGACTCGAGGTCGATTACCGATACGAGCCCGTCGAGGGCATGCCGATCTACCTGGCGGCGGTGGCGCGCGCGGTTCCGACCGCGATGCGGCTGCGGCCGGGAGACGCCGAACAGGACGGCTGGGATGGCCTGATCACGGGAAACCTCAGCTATCTCTCGACGATCTCTCACAGCATCCGGGCAGGCTTCGACCTGGGTTTCAGGGTTCGCCGCTGGTTCCTCGAGTCCGGACCGATGCCGGACTCGGGCCACATGGGCCTGGTCGTCGCGGTGCGGATCGACGTCTCGCAGATGGAGTTCCTTCTCGAGTCGGGCCTCATGGCGCTGGGAGGAGGAACCCCGGCCTCGCTCGGTGTCCAGCGCGACTCGAGCACGTTGCGTTTTCGCGCGGCTCATCACATCAGCGACGACCGTGACGGGCTCATGCCGTGGATCGAGTTCTTCCACACGCACCGGGACTTTTACGCGTCACAGCTGATCGCGGGCGAACCGGCCCTCTTCACCGACGAAGCAGCATTGTCGCTCGGGCTTTCCTTCGAGCTCTAAGCCGCGGCGGCCCTGCAGAGCCACACGGTGTGCCCTCCGCAGGTCGGGTCCTCCGCGACGAAGCTCAGTTCCTCGAAGCCGTGGGTCGTGAATAGCTCGCGGTACTCCTCGGGAGCCAGCGACGCGTGGTAAAGCGGCTCACCGTTCAGGTCTCCGATCGCTTCACCGTGCTTCGGGCCCGATGTGAACAGCAGAAGCCCTCCCGGACGGAGATGGCCGCGGAACCGCGGGAACATATCCCGCTGATGCCCGACCTCGAGATGAAAGAAGCTGTCCCAGGCCACGATCGCGCCGAACTTCCGTTTCAGGTCGAGGGAGGTCATGTCGGCGACCAACCACTCACCCGAAGGAAGGGATTTCGAGGCCAGCTCGATCATGGCGCTCGAAGCGTCGACGCCCGTCACGTTCATTCCCCGTTCGAGGAGGAACGCTGCGATGGGGTGCCCGCTCCCGCAGCCCAGGTCGAGAACCGTCTCTCCGGGCTGGAGGCCGTCGAGGATTCGCTCGAGGAACTTCCTTTCCGGAAAGCGGGTTGTCGCGCGCTGCCGCGCCCACCACTCCGCGTTCCTTTCATAAAGGGCCGCGGTCGAGCTTCGACGATCGGTCATCCGACTACTTGATCGTAGCCACGTACTTCTCGTACGCGGCCGCGTCCATGAGATCCGCCGGCGCCGCGCCGACCTCGATCTTCACGAGCCAGGACTTGTAGGGGTCGCGGTTGATCTGGCCCGGGTCGTCCCTAAGAGCGGAGTTGATCTCGGTCACCTTGCCGGCGACCGGCGAATAGAGGTCCGAGACCGCCTTGATGCTCTCGACGACGCCGAAAGTCTCATGCGATTTGAGCGTCCTGCCGGTATCGGGCAGGTCCAGGTACACGATGTCGCCGAGCGCGCCCTGCGCGTGATCGGTGATCCCGACGGTCACGATGTTGCCGTCGATCTTCGCCCACTCATGGTCCTTGGTGTACTTCAGCTCAGCTGGGAATCGCATACGGACGTTTATAGAACGGAGTCGGCACGACTTCAGCTGGAATCTTCGTGCCCCGGATCTCGACCATAACCCGCGAACCCACGGCGGAGAGCTGGGTCGCGATATAAGCGATCCCGATGGCGCTGCCCAGGGACGGGGACTGCGTTCCGCTGGTGACCTCTCCGACCCGGGCCGAGGTCGACGGATCGAGGATCGGATAGCCCTGGCGTGGAATGCCGCGTTCCAGGAGCCTGATCCCGACGAGCTTGCGGGTGACGCCCTCGGCCTTCACCTTCTGCAGCGCGGCTTTCCCGACGAAATCAGGCTTGTCGAACTTGGTCACCCAGCCGAGCCCGGCTTCGAGAGCGTTCGTGTCGTCGGAGAGCTCGTGGCCGTAGAGCGCGTACTTCATCTCGAGGCGGAGGGTGTCCCGGGCGCCGAGACCGATGGGCTTCACGCCCAAGGCCTGGCCTGCCTCGAGGAGCGCACGCCATACGGCGGGACCCGAGTCCCAGGGGACGTAGACCTCGAAGCCGTCCTCGCCGGTATACCCGGTGCGGGCGATGATCGCCGGGATGCCTCCCGCGATCTGGCCTTCGGCGAACCAGTAGGTCTTGATCGTTCCGAGGTCGATCGGAGTGAGCTTGGAGATCAAGGGCGCCGCGTTCCTGCCCTGAACCGCGATCTGCGTGAACTCGGGGCTCCTGTTCTCGACGCGGAGGCTCTTCAGGCCGAACCGCCTTTCGAGCTCCTTGAAGTGACCGAAGTCCTTGTCCGAATTGCTCGCGTTCACCACGACCAGGAAGCGGTCGTTCGCGCGACGATAGATGACCAGGTCGTCGACGATGCCGCCGCGGTCGTTGCACATCGCCGTGTACTGGGCCTGGCCGACGGCAAGCCTGGAAACGTCGTTCGTCACCGCCCGGTTCAGGTACTCGACCGCGTCGGCTCCCTCCACGAACACCTCGCCCATGTGGCTGACGTCGAAGAGGCCGACGGCGTTCCGGCACGCCTGGTGCTCGTCCATGACGCCGGTGTACTGGACCGGGAGCTCCCATCCGCCGAAGTCGACCATGCGGCCGCCGAGACGAACGTGTTCCTCATACAAAGCGGTGCGTTTCAGCATGCCGCTTCAATATCACAAACGGAACTGAAGCGAAGCGAAGTACTTGGAGATCTGCTCCAGGTAGGCCGTGAAATAGACGGAGTTGCCGATCTTGAAGCCCAGACCGACGCTGACGCCGTCGCCGCCGGGACCGCCGCGGTCCGTGACGTTGAAGCCATACCCGACGTTCAGCTGGAGCTCCGTGAGATGGATGCCCAGGCCGGGCTTGAGCGACCAGCCTTCGAAGTCCGCGTCAGTCCGCGTGTCGAGGGCGAAGGACGCGTTCGAGCTGAGGTCGAAGGCGAGGCCCGCGCCGTAGGAGCCGACCCCGTCGAGGATTCCGAAGGCAGTCATGCCGAAGGTGGTCTTCCCGTTCGGATTGTAGAGGAGCCCGACGTTCAGGTCGGAGGCGCTGGTATTGTCGTTGAAGGTGAGCGCGCCGGCGATCCCGAGCGCGAGATTGACCGAATCCATGGTGGCGGCGAGCCCGTACTCAAGCGAATGCCCGTCGGTCGAGTCCGCGGGACCATGGCGGTATCCCACCGCGCCGCCCACGGAGCCGTTGCCGAGAAGAAGGTGCGCCCCGGGGAGAGCCGGATCGAAGTTATCGGCACCGATCACGCTGAGCTGCGCCTTGGCGCCGAGATTGTACGTGAGGCCCGTGGGATTCTCGTAAAGAGCAAGGCCCGGCGAGGGCGCGGCGATGCCGTAACCGTTTGAAAGGAAGTGCGAGAGCTCGTCGCTTCCGCCCGATCGCGCTTCGGCGGTGGCGGCTGACACGCTTGCCACGATAGCGACCAGGAAGAGCCTCGATTCGATTCTCGTCACGATTCAGTCTCCTTGCTCAGCGGCGCTCGGCGGCCCAGACGGTATTCTGCAAAAGCATCGCGATGGTCATCGGGCCGACTCCGCGGGGAACCGGCGTGATGGCCGATGCTACGGGAGCGACTTCCTCGAAATCCACGTCGCCCACGACCTTTCCATTTTCCAGGCGGTTGATGCCGACGTCAATCACTACGGCACCCGGCTTCACGTGGTGCCTTTTCACCATCAGCGGCCTGCCGATCGCGGCGACGAGAAGATCCGCCTGGCGCGTGACCGCCGCAAGGTCGGCCGTCTTGCTGTGAGCGACGGTGACTGTCGCGTCGGCCTGCAGGAGCATCGCGCTCATCGGCTTTCCGACGATGGAGCTGCGTCCGATCACGCACGCGCTCTTTCCCCGTGCCGAAAGGCCATAATGCTCCAGCATCACCATGATCCCGGCGGGCGTGCAGGGCTTGAGACAGGGCAGACCGAGCTGCAGCCTTCCCGTATTCTCGGGATGGAAGGCATCGACGTCCTTGGCCGGGTCGACCCAATAGACCACCTCTTCCTCGATGAAGCCCTTGGGCAGGGGACGTTGAACGAGGATCCCGTCGACTTTCGGGTCCCGGTTGAATTTCTCGATGGTGGTGCGCACCTGCTCCGGTGTCGCCGTGGCGGGAAGCTTCACCGTCTCGTGCTCGAGGCCGCACGCCACCGCGGCCTTTCCCTTGTTCGTGGTGTAGATGACGCTGCCTGGATCGTCGCCGACGAGGATGACCACGAGCTTGGGCGCGAATCCGCGCCTCGCCGTCAGCGCCTTGGCGCGGGCCGCGGTATCGGCGGCGAGTTTCTCTACGACCGGTTTCGAAAGAAGTTCCATCATACGCACCTCGTGAAAGGGGAAGAGTGGGCAAAGTGTTCCCGGTTGAAGGGAGTATTTTGCCGCATGTGGAAGTTTCTGCTGAGTGGCTCCTGTAGGCAGAATTAGAGGTTTTCGCGGCGAAAGGGAAGAAAAGTTCGGTTAGATGCCCGAGTAAACAGGCGAATTTCGCCTAGCGCGGGAGCACGGGGGAAATTTTCCTCAAGTACACCCCGCGGCATGCCGATTGCTCACTTCTCTCCTTTGAGACCGACCAGGATGGTTGGCGCTAGGTTGAAAGCCTTTGAGGGCTTTCGGCCACGGGGAGAGTGAAATGGCCACAGGGATGTGGACCGCGGCATCAGGCGCCGCGGCTCAAGCACAACATGTCGACATGATCGCCAACAACCTGGCGAACGCCGACACGACCGGCTTCAAGAAGGATCTTCCGACCTTCAAGGAGTACCTCGCGATCCAAGAGCGCGAGAAGGGTCCCCTCGACATTCCTCGCGGCCCGATCAAGGACAAGGAGCTCTATCCGCTCGACGGCCGCGATCAATCCTTCGTCGTCATCGACGGCACGTACACCAATTTCAGGCAGGGAAATTTGAAAGTGACCCAGGCGCCATTCGACGTGGCGCTCGATGGTCCAGGATTCCTGGAAGTCAGCACGCCCGGTGGGGTTCGCTACACGAGGCACGGAAGCCTCAAAGTGGCCATGGATGGTCGGTTGGTGACCCCCGACGGATACCCCGTGCTTGCTTCTGGACCCGGAGGGCTGGCTGCCGCGCTGCCACCATCCGATGCCGTTCAGCCGGGCCAAGGAGGGCCGAATGCGACTCAAGGAGGAGTCGCGGCTGGACCACAGAACGACGCGGCACTGGCGGCGAGGTTCATCAACCTTCGCGACCGCGGGACGAACATCACCATCAATGAATCGGGCGAGATCTATGCGGGTGATGAGCTGGTCGCGAAGCTGAGCGTCGTCGAGTTTCCCGAGATGCAGAAGCTCAGGAAGGCGGGCGGGAACCTTTTCGAGAACCCGCCGACCGCTGCTCCGGGAAACCTGTCCGGAAGGACCGTGGTCAGGCAGGGCGTCCTCGAGACCTCGAACGTGAACCCGATCGAGGAGATGACGAACCTGATCAAGGCCAACCGTCTGTTCGAGCACGATCTCAAGGCCATGAAGACCTACGGCGAGCTTCTCCAGCGGGAAGCCAACGACATCGGAAAACTCTAAGGGGCGAAAACTAGATGATCCGATCACTCAACACGGCGGCAAGCGGGCTCGAAGCGCAGCAGGCGAACATCGAGCGCATCTCCAACGACCTGGCGAACGTGAACACGGACGCGTACAAGCGCTCGCGGAACGAGTTCCAGGATCTCATGTACGAGACCGTGAAGGAGCCGGGCGGCGCGCTCGGCGCGGGCTCGCAGTCCCCCGTCGGCGTACAGGTCGGTATGGGCGTGAAGGTGGGGGCCTCGCACAAGATCTTCGAGCAGGGCCCCGCGCGCATGACCTATCACCCGTACGATTTCCTCATCGAGGGCAAGGGCTTCTTCCCGGTGCAGCTCCCGAACGGCGAGACCGCCTACACCCGCAACGGCGCCTTCAAGATCGACGCGCAGGGAAGGCTCCAGCTCTCGGGCGGCTCGCAGCTGATCCCGCAGATCACGATCCCTTCGAACGCGATCAACGTGACGGTGAGCCCGGCCGGCGAAGTGAAGGCCGTGCTGCCGAACGACGGCGAGGCGATCATCGGGCAGATCCAGCTCATCACTTTCCAGAACGAGGAAGGCCTGAGCGCGCAGGGCAACAGCCTGTACAAGGCGACCCTGGCCAGCGGGCCGCCCGTGACGAGCCTGCCCGGAGAGAACGGCGTGGGCCTGCTTCAGCAGGGAGCGCTGGAAGGCTCGAACGTGAACGTGGCCAACAGCATGGTGGAAATGATCTCCACCCAGCGCGGCTACGAAATGGGAACCAAGGTCATGAACGTGGTCGATCAGATGTGGGGATCGACCGTTAACATCAAGAACTAGCTTTAACTGGAGGGCGATCCAGTGAGTACGGACAAGAAACTCAGCATTGCATTCATCTTGGGTCTTTTGATCGCGATCGGCGAGGCGGCGTTCGCCACGATCCCTTCGGGTCAGGACCCGCTTCCCCAGCTCGTCAAGAGCGAGCTCCAGGGCAAGCTCCCTTCGGCGAAGATCGAGATCACGGGCCCCGCGCGCTGGACCCTCGGCCCGGCGTCGGGACAGGGCATCTCAGCCGTTCGGGTTCTCGGCACCAACGCCAAGGGAGAAGCGCAGATCGCGGTCAAGCTCGCGGACGGCTCGCGCGCCGAAGGCTTCGTGCCGTTCGCCGCATGGGTCCCCGCTCGCGTCGCCGTGAAGCGCATCATGCCTGGTGAGGTTCTCGCGCAGGAGATGTTCGTCACCCAGGACATCAACGTGGCCGCGGGCCAGGCCTACGACCTTCGCGGCGTGATCCTCTCGCACGAGAGCGACGTCACGGGCCTCGAGGCCCGCCAGACCATCCTCGAGGGCGCGTTCCTGACGACGCCAGCGGTCCGCAAGGTGCCCGACGTCCGCAAGGGCGACTCGGTCCGCATCCGCATCCAGGCCGACGGCGTTCAACTTTCCACCCTCGGCACCGCCGAGGAGCCGGGCTACCTGAACGGCCGCGTCCGCGTCCTCACGCAGAAGACCAAGCGGGAGTTCGTCGGTGAGCTCTCCGCCGGACGCATCGTGGAGGTGAAGCTATGAGCCGGCGCTTTCTCTGGATCGCGGCGGCGCTCGTCGTCTCCGGCTCCGCCTGCGGGAAGCTCATGACCGACCTTCGCCGGGATCTCGATGATTCCGAGCCCTACTCCGCTCCCGTCAGCGGCGGCCGCTGGACCGAGGCAGGATTCCTCGGGGCCGACATGCCCGAGGCGGGAGCCGCGCCCGGGCGCTACGCCTCCGTGGGCCACGCCGAACGCGGGCCGGCCAGCGTCGACACGCACGGCGACGGAGCGCAACGTTCATGGCTCGCCGGAAGCGCGGGCGACGCCTCCCGCCGCGACTACCATCGCGCGAACGGCGCGTACGCCGAGGAGGGCGAGCCGAGCTACGCGCGCTCCCCGAACCTCCCGCCGCAGAGCAAGCGGAACTACCGCAACGGAAACCGGGCCACACGCGCCGATTTCGTCGACAACTCGCCGGGCGACGGCTCGCTATGGGCCTCGGACGGCCAGACCAACTACTACTTCACCAAGAACAAGATCCGCGGAGTCGGCGATATCATCACCGTGAAGATGGAAGAGGACCTGACCAAGGACCTGGTCCGCGAGATCAGGCGAACCCTTTCGCCTCAGGAGCGCGAGATCGAGCTCGCCAAGGCGCAGGACAGGCTGACCCGCAAGGCCTACGGTCTTCCGCCGGAGGACGCCGATCCGAAGGACGCGGCGGGCGCGAGGTCCCCGGCGCAGGGCGCGCAACCCGATCCGAGAGCGGCGGCCGCCAGCAAGGAGGAGATCAAGGTTCCGGAGGCGACGCCCGCGGACATCGACATCTCCAAGGCCGTCGAGGTGAAGCCGGGCGATCAGCTGATGGCTGAGATCATCGAGCGTTATCCGAACGGCAACTACAAGATCCGCGGCGCGAAACGCGTCGTTTACCGGAACGGGGCTCCGCGCCTCGTCAACTTCGTCGCTATCGCGAAGAATACCGACATCGGCGAGGACGATGTCGTGAACTCGGGAAAACTCTATGAATATCGTCTCGAAACGCTCCGCTAGCAGTTCCGCCGCGATGCTGCTCGCGGCAGTCGTCTCGCTCGGCTCCCCGATGGCCGAGGCCGCGCGCCTCAAGGACATCGCCACCGTGAAGGGCGTCCGCGAGAACATCCTGATCGGCTACGGCATCGTCGTGGGCTTGAAGGGCACCGGCGACTCCAGCACGGACGTGACCGGGCAGTCGCTGACCAGGCTCTTCGGCAAGCTCGGTCTCGAGGTTCAGGGAAACGCGGCGGTGAAGTCGAAGAACGCGGCCGCCGTCATCGTGACCGCGAAGCTTCCGCCGTTCGCGCGCTCGGGCAACCAGATCGACGTGACCGTGAGCTCCATCGGCGATTCGAGCAGCCTGGAAGGCGGCGTGCTTCTCGTCACGCCTCTTCGCGCGGGCGATCAGAACGTCTATGCCGTCGCCCAGGGCGCGATCAGCCTCGGCGCGATCGCGGACGGAACCACCAAGAACTTCCCGACCGTCGGACGGGTCGTGAACGGCGCGACGATCGAGAAGGACATCGACGTGAACTTCGCCGGCAAGAAGAACTTCCGGCTCGCCCTTCATAACCCCGATTTCACGACCGCCGCGCGCGTCGCCGCAGTGGTGAACGCGGAGCTGGGCGGGAAGTACGCGTCCGCCCGCGACAGCGGCACGCTCGACGTGATCGTGCCGTTCAACTACGACGGCAAGTCGGTCGAGCTCCTGGCGCTCCTGGAGAACATCCAGATCAACGTCGACAGCAAGGCCAAGGTCGTCCTGAACGAGCGCACGGGCACCGTCGTGATGGGGAGCCAGATCGCGATCTCGCCGGTCGCGATCTCGCACGGGGATCTGGCTATCGAAGTGAAAGGCGCAGCGAAGGGCACCGCGCCGGAGCGCATGGCCGAGCTCAAGGGCACGAACGTGTCGGAGCTCGTGAAGGCGCTCAACGCGCTCGGCGTCCAGCCCAAGGATCTGACCGCGATTTTCCAGACGCTCAAGCAGGTCGGCGCGCTTCAGGCCGATTTGGAGATCATGTGATGCAAGTAGGATGGGGAGATTTCGTTTTCGACAGTGTTCTGGGCCCGGTGCTGGCGTTTGCCGGCGAGGGTTCGGACATCGCCGCGGGAGTCATGGACGACTCGAGTTCCGCACAAAACCAGGAAACAAGACAGAGGCAACAGCCCGCTAGGATGGTAGGCTCGGCCACTAACAGTCTTGATTCTGCGGTAGCTGGCAGGATGCCGGCCCCGGCGATTTCGCGAGGGAATGGATGAGCACGCCTGTCGCCCCAGGCGGCTCGTCCATTCCCCGCATGAACTTCGGCGCCAACGCCTTGGCGGCGCCGACCAGTCCCGAGCGTCGGCTTCCTGTCGTCGACAAGTCCAAGGTCGACCCCCAGCTGCTCAAGGCGGCCGAGGGAATGGAAGCGATGTTCTTGGATTACATGATGAAAGTGATGCGCGACACCGTGCCCAAGAGCGAGATGAGCATGGAGTCGCCCGCCACCCGGATTTACACGAGCATGATGGACTCCGAGGTCGCCAAGACGGCGGCTCGAGTCGGAGGCATCGGTCTCGCGGACCAGATCATTGCTTACTGGGAAGCCGGCAGATACAATAAACCTAGCACCGTGGCGCCATTGAAGGCGGCACCGGCGCAGGCTTCGAAGTCCGAAAGTCCCGATCAGGTTCGTGATACAGGAGGTATCCATGAGGATCGACCAGACACGCAGCAATCCGACACAAACCGCTGAGGCGGGCAAAGCCCGCAAGACGGCGAAGGAGCAGGCTGCGGAGCAATCCAAGAAGGCCGATCGTCCTTCCGCCGAAGCCATCGCCGGCAGCGTGAAGACGGAGATCTCCCCGCGCGCCCAGGAGCTCGCGAAGGCGAAGGCCGTCGCCACCTCCGCGCCCGACACTCGCGAGGCCAAGATCGCCGAGCTGAAGGCGAGGATCGCCGAAGGACGTTACAAGGTCGACAACGAAGCGATCGCCGACCGCATGGTCGACGATCATCTGAAGATGTCCGGTATGAGCTGATCCGGGTCACCATCGCTCTCTTCGCATTCAGCGATTCCATGGATGGAAACGCGGCGGAGTGAGAGACCCGGAGTAAGCGGAGCAATCAGGAGGATTGCGACGTGGAAAAGCAAGTCCAAGAAATTCATCAGTCACTCCAGAAGCTCATCGGGCTGCACCGGCAGCTCATGGATCTCGTGCGCCTCGAACGCGAGGCCCTCGTCGAGGCGAATCTGAAGTCCATCCAGGACGTCACCGTCGCCAAGCAGGGCCTGATCGAGGCGATCGCGCACGCCGAGGCCGAGCGCCTCAAGGCGCTGGGCACGCTCTCCCTGCTCTGGAAGGTCCCCACCCGCGAGCTCTCGCTTCCGAAGCTCATCATCCGGGTCCAAGGCGAGGATCTCAAGTTCGCGGACCAGCTCCGCACCTCGTTCAACGCGCTGACGATCCTCATCCAGCGCATCAGCGAGCAGAACAAGGACAACCAGGCGCTGGTCGAGAAGTCGCTCGAGCACGTCGCCGAGATGAAGCGCAACGTTCTCGGCGAGGCCGTGCCCAAGACGACCACCTACAATCCGCACGGGCAGAAGAACACCGCTTCGGCCGAGGGCCGCTTGATATCGAGGGAGGCGTAAGGACGCGCGATGGGTTTACCCAGCGTTTTCCAGACAGGACGCTCGGGGATGATGGCCGCGAAGGCCGCCATCTCGACGACCGGTCACAACATCACGAACGCGAACACCGAGGGCTTCTCCCGGCAGCGCGTGATGACGGAAACCGCCTCCATGAACCAGGCCGTGGGCTCGAAGGCCCTGGTCGGCTCGGGCACGCAGATCGACCGCATCGAGCGCATCAACGACGAGTATCTCGAGAAGCAGGTCAGGAACGCCGGCAAGGACCTCTCGCACATGGAAGAGAAGGACATGAGCCTTCGCCAGGTCGAGGACATCTTCAACGAGATGGGCGGCGAGGGGCTGAACCGCCTGATCTCGCGCTTCTTCAACGAGTTCCGCCAGCTCTCGAACGAGCCTTCGAACGAGGCCGTGCGCCAGTCGGTGCGCGAGTCGTCGCAGGCGATGGTCAACGACTTCAAGCGCCTGCGCCGCGAGGTCGAGGACGTGCGCAAGCACATCGACTCGAGGATCGAAGGTTACACGCGCGAGGTGAACGCGCTTGCCGACGAGGTGGTCGAGCTGAACCAGCGCATCCTCGCGGCCGAGCTCGGCGGAGCGCCGGCGAACGACCTGCAGGACAAGCGCGACGTCGCGCTGAAGAAGCTCGCGTCCTACATGGACGTGTCCACCTACAAGGACGGGCATGGCAACGTCACGGTCGACATCAAGGGGATCGGCCCTCTGGTCGTTGGCCCGCAGGCCGAGAAGTTCTCCGTGTTCCGCACGCCGGCCGATGACCAGGGCAAGCCCGAGAACGCGCTCGACGTCCATACGAGCTCGAGCGCGAGCTCCGTCGTAACCCACCGGCTCACGGGCGGAAAGCTCGGCGCCCTGCTCGACGTCCGCGACAAGACGATTTCGACCATCCTCGAAAAGCTCGATGACCTGGCGCACGGGCTCACCCAGTCGGTGAACGAGATCCATCGCCAGGGCTACAGCCGCCACGGCATCCAGGGCATCAACTTCTTCAAGCCGCTCGCGGGCAAGGAGTTCTCCTCCGAGCTTCTCGACCTCTCCGACGAGGTGAAGGCGAACGTGAGCAATATCGCCGCGGCGGCGATGCCGGACGCCCCCGGCGACAATCGGGTCGCTATCGCGATTTCCGGCCTGCAGAACCAGCTGTTCATGAACAACGGCAAAGCCACGTTCGACGACTGGTACAACTCGATCGTGAGCGACGTCGGCATCGTGATGGGCCGCAACCGCTCGGCGATGAACCAGCAGCGCGACATCGTCACGCAGCTCGGGAAGATGCGCGACCAGATCTCCGGCGTCTCGATCGACGAGGAGACGGCCAACCTCATGCAGTACCAGCACGTCTTCGACGCTTCGGCCAAGGTCATCCAGGTGGCCGACGAGATGCTGAAAACCGTTCTGGAGCTCAAGCGGTGATGACCGCGCGTGAACTATGAGAGTCACCGAGAACACCAACTTCGACGCAGTCCGAGAGAGCATCCGCCGGACGAAGGGGCGTATGGAGAATCTTCAAACGCAGGCTTCCACCTTGAAAAAGCTGAATACCCCCTCGGACGACCCGATCGGCTCGTCCAAGGTGCTCGAGGTCCGCACCGACAAGGTGAACAACAACCAGTTCCAGATGAACGCGAAGATGGCCGAGACGTTCCTGTCGAACACCGACCAGGCGCTGTCCGAGCTGTCGGATATCGTCGTCCGCGCCAAGGAGATCGCCATCGGCCAGGCCAGCGGCGCGAGCTCGAACGAAGAGACCCGCCTGGGCGTCGTCGAGGAAGTCTCGCAGCTCTTCCAGCAGGCCGTGTCCTCCGCCAATCGCCGCATCGGCGACCGCTACCTGTTCGGCGGCTACAAGACGAACCGCCCTCCGATCGACCATGAGGGCCGCTACGTCGGCGACGACGGGCAGATGATGGTCGAGATCGGCCGCGACGCGTTCATCACGATGAACGTGCCCGGGGTCGAAGCGTTCAATACCAACCCCAAGGCCTCATCGGACGCGCGCGATATGTACCAGCCGAAGGAGGAGGGACCCGCACGCGTACCCGCCGGCAGCACGGATGGCGTGACCGGCTACGACGGTGGCGAAAACGTGAATGTTTTTGACGAGCTGCAGAATCTCAGGATCGCTCTGCTGACGGGCGACCTCGAGGGCATTCGCGGAACTCTTGATCGATTTGATCAGGTTCACAGCCGGATCGTTTCGACCCGCGCCAAGATCGGCTCGAGAATGAACGGACTGCAGAGCACGGCGCAGGCTCTCGAGCGCCATGATCTCGTGAACGCGAATTTGACCACCGCATTAGAAGATGCCGACATGGCTCAGGTGATGAGTGACCTGGCCAAGGAAGAAACGGTTTTCAAGAGTGCGTTAGCGAGCTCGCAACGCCTCATTCAGCCCACGTTGATGGACTTTCTGAAATAAGCTCGATTTTAGGGCATTCGGAGTTGCAAGAGGCGGGGCGTTAGACTAAAACGGGCCCGGTAAAGGATTACTCGCATTACCCGCCTTTTTAGAGGGCCTTAGGGACAGAGACGGAGATCTTTATGTTGGTTTTGACCCGGAAGTTGGGGGAAAGCATCGCGATCGATGATCACATCAAGATCGTCGTGGTGCAGATCAAAGGCAAGCAGGTCCGTCTCGGCATCCAGGCTCCCAAAGAGACCAAGATCCACCGCGAAGAAGTCTACACCGCCATTCAAGAGCAGAATAAAGAGGCAGCGAGCGCCAGCGTCGCAATGTCGCAAGTTTCCAAAGCTCTGAAGGGTTAGTCCCATTTAGGCCATTGAAAATGGCTTAACATCTATGTTCTGATCTCTAATCGAAGATGGGCTATGGAATCCCTTGGATGAGGGACCTGCCCGCACCCTTTCTTAAACGAGGTCGAGAGTGATTGTTAAAACAGGACGTTTTGGACAGCTCACCGTCGGCGACGACGAAATTATCCAGATTCCTCAAGGCATTCTGGGTTTCCCCGAGATCAAGAAGTTCTGCCTGGTCGATCCGTCGGACGACACCCTGATCCTCTGGCTTCAGTCGCTCGAGAACCCCGATGTCGCTTTTCCCGTTCTCGAACCGAAAATTTTCCGTCCGGACTACGCGGCCCGTCTGTCGGCGGCCGAGCTTCGCGAGCTCAAGCTCGAGAACGTGAATCAGTCCGCCGTGTTCAGTATCCTCACGATGCCCGCGGACATCACCCAGATGACGGCCAACCTCAAAGCGCCGATCGTGATCAACCTCAAGGAGCAGGTGGCCCGCCAGGTCGTGCTCCAGGAGAACGAGTACACGATCAAGCACCCGATGTTCAAAGAGCTGCGCGCGCATCTCCTGACGATCCAGGCCCAGCAGCGCGCCCGCGAAGCGACCGCGGCTGCCGCTGTTCCGGTCGCGATCAAGAACATCCCTCCTTCGCTGACGGTCAAGAGCCTGCAGGCTTGATCTAGCCGCGGACGTACTCCGCGAGGGCTCCGATGATGTGGTAGAGCGAGCTCGACTTCGCCGGCACGTCGCGCGGGAACGAGCCGTCTTCCATCCAGCGGTCGAACCAGAGGCCGGGGACCGGCGTGTCGAGATAGCGGAAAAGCGCGGTAACAGCTTCGTCGGCGGCGCGCGTCTCGCGGAGGCTGACGGCCGCCTTGATCCGCTCGCACTGCGGCCAGAAGCGCGAAGACCTGAGCTTCGGAGTGAAGTCGCTCCACATTTCGTCGTAGGCGATGCCGCGCTCGCGCCAGATCCCGTGATTCTCGGAGTGCGTGAAGAGCTTGCGCCGGGTTTCACCGACGTCGCGCTTGAGGATCCTCTCGGCGCGACCCATGAGCCACGACCATTCGTACTGATGGCCCGGCTCCCAGACGAACGTGCCGGCCGCCGAGCGAAGCGGCTTCCACTCCGAGTCGAAGAACTCGGCGAGCAAGCCCGTATCCCGATCGATGAACCTGTTCAGGCAGAGATCAAGCACCTCGTTCGAGAGGGTCTTCCAAAGCGGATCGTCATGGACCTCGGCCCAGGCCAGCACCGCCTCGAAAAGATGCATGTGCGGGTTGGACTCGTAGGTCGGCTTGCCGGTTTTCACCTCGGTGTAGCCGCCGGCCGGAACCGAGCGCTCCGCCTTCAGATAGCGAACGAGCGACTTCGCGCGCTCGACGAAGGCCGTGTCCTTCTCGAGGGCGTACGCGTTCGCCAGGCCGAAGAGCGCGAACGCCTGGCCGTAGAGATCCGACATCGTGTTCTCATGCCGTCCCGCGGAAGAGACCGAGTGCACGACCGCGCCCGTGGGCAGCGAATAGGCGCGCGCCATGAAGCGAGCGCCGCCGACGGCGATCTTTCGCGCGCGATCACCGGGAAGCAGCTTCAGCTCGTGCGCGATCCGGTAGCTGTAGATCTGGCGGGCCTGCACCATCACGCGCTTCGCGCCGGGCTGCGGCTTCGCTTCGAAAGAAAGGTTCTCGATGAAGCCTCCGTCCGGGTCGAGGCCGCGCTCGGTCCAGAGAGGCAGAGCTGCGGTCGCCATCCAGTCGCGGGCGCGCTTCACGAGAGCGGGATCGAAAGAGGTCATGGGGATTCCTAGGTGAGACGGGACTTCTTCGCCATGTCCAGGTAGGCGAGCGCCTCGCGGTTCTGGGGCTCGATATCGAGGATGGATTCCCACTCGAGCTCGGCGTCCAGGACGTTGCGCTGGCTGTAGTGGAGAAGCCCGAGCTGGATGCGCGCGGGAATGTAGCGGGGGTGCTCGTGCTTGAGCTGCTGGAGCTCCTGCATCGCGCGCGTCAGGTAACCTTTCTTCGCGTAGACCTTCGCCAGGCGGATGCGGATGTCCAGCACGGTCGGGTCGAGAAGCGCGGCCTTGCCGTACTCCTCGATCGCCTCGTCGTAGCGGCGATAGCGGACGTAGAGATCGGCGAGCTCGAGATGCTTGACGGCGAACTTCGCGTCGATGCCGAAGTCCTCGCCGAGCTTGTTGCGGGCGACCGACTGGTTCGCCTGGTCGAAGACCTTCTTGGCCTCGTCGTAGCGGCCGATGTCGTTGAGGAGCACCGAAAGGCAGATGGCCGCGTCCGTGTGCGAGCTGTCGAGCGAGAGCGCCTTGCGCAGCGACTCGATGGTCGGTCCGATCTTTCCCTCGAAGTAGTTCAGGACGCCCTTGAGGTAGTGGGCGTCGGGGCTGTCGGGATCCTTCTCGAGCCGCGCGGCGAGAAGCTCGGCGGCCCGGGCGTAATCGCGCCGGCCGATCGTGTCCTGGATCAGCTGATATTCCTGTCCGCGGCTGTTATCGGCCATCACCCGTGCTCTTGGCCCGTGTCCCGATGTCAGCCAGCATGTTCTTCGCGGGCTCGACCACGGGAGTATCGGAGTATCCCTGGATCAGCTTCTCGAGGCGCGCCTTGGCGGCGTCGTAGAACTTCCGCTTGTAGTAGAACTCGGCGATGTAGAGCTC
>CAYZKI010000002.1:6786-10444 GCA_964478745.1 uncultured Bacteriovoracaceae bacterium | reverse complement strand
CTTGGGGAACCGCCGCAGGAACTCGTTGTAAGCGTCGAGCGAGCGGACCGCCGCGGACTGATCGCGGGCGACCGGGCTCGGGATGTCGCTGAAGTAGCTCTTGCCCACGCGGAACATCGCGTACGGGGTCTTCTCGTGCTTCGGGTACAGATCGCGGAACGCTTCGTACGCCGCCGCCGCCTCCTCGAACGACTCCTGCATGAAGTAGACGTCGGCGATCCTCAACAGGGCGTCGATGGCGAACTTGGAATAAGGGAACTTGTTGCGAACGATGCGGAGCTTGTCGACCGCGAGCTGATAGTGGTCGTTCTTGATCTCTTCTTCGGCGTCCTGATAGAGCGCGCCCGGATCGTTGTCGTCGATGTCCTTGCCCGCGCAGCCCGACAGCTGGAGCGCGAAGCAGAGGCCCAAAACCGCGGCAAAAGGGATTTTCCTGAGTAAAAAGCTCACTCCTTGGTGCTACTCCAACGCTTTCACAAGAGCAACAAGGTTGATGCGGTGATCCAGCCGATCTCATGGGGCCCGTAACGCACCTGGAGCCAGGTGTCCTGAGTGTCCTGTTCGCTCGGACCCAGGACTCGAACCTTCACGCCCGCGTCGACTCGCGAAAGCTCCGTGAACTGCGTTCCCGGCCCGCTTCGAACGATCGTCGCGTCGAGCGCGATAGCCGCCGGGTGCGAGGACGCGGTTCGCTCGGCGCCATAGAGCGTGAGCGTGATGAGAAGCGCGGCGGCCGCGATGAGGCCCGCGGGCTGGAGCAGAGTGGCCTTGAGGCTCCGCGACCGGTAGTACTGCCGGGCCCAGACGCCGATCAGCAAAAGGCCCGTCATTCCGAGAACCGCGCGGATCTCGTTCAGGGGCACCTGATCCGCGAGCGATTCGAGCCAGTTCGATGCGCGATCGAGATCGGACTCGGCCGGACCGCCGTGCTGCGCCAGGGAGCGGCGGGCGATCCGAAGATTATGAAGCGTCGAGGAGTGATGCGATCTCAGCGCGTTGGCTTTCTCGAGATGGGCAACGGCATGGCCCCACTTGCCTTGATGCGCCGCGAGAGTTCCGAGGTTGTAGTGATAGTTCGCGGATTCTTTCGGCGCAGCGCGCAGTAGTTTTTCCGCCTCACTGTAATTGCCGCTTTGGGCCGCTTGCTGCGCGGCGCGCCAATCGGCCCATTCCTCGCCCGGCTCTCCGTTGGCGAAGACTGATTCTGCAAGACCCAAGAGTACGATCGCGAGAAGCGATTTTGTCAGCATATTCCTCTGATGATTCCACGGTTGGCGCGCCTTGCAACAAAAATAAGCGCATGATATCGCAGCAAAATATGTCATCTCTCAGCCCGGTCGCACCGACCTCGAGTCCGACTGCGACCGAGTCGCACGCTCTTCTGAACTCTCCTCGCTTCAAAACTGCAAAGGCGGAACTGTTGGCGGCCATCGCCGAGTCGTCGAAGGCGGTGCGGAGAATTCGTCCGGCGTCCGATCGCCCGGAGGTGCGCGAAGCTTATCAGCGCGCGGTTCAGGAATTCGGAAAGAGCCGCGGACGTGATCTCTACTTCCCGTTCATCGCATCGGGACTGGGCTCGGGTCCTTACGTCGAGCTTCAGGACGGCAGCGTCAAGCTCGACATGATCACCGGGATCGGCATCAACTTCTTCGGGCACTCGCATCCGTCGCTCGCCGCCGAGATGGTCGATGCGCTTTCCGCCGACATCATGCAGGGCAATCTCGAGCCCGGCGGCGAGGCGCCCGTCCTTCTGAACGCGATCCTTTCGCGAATGGGCGCAGGCTGCCGCATCAAGCACGGCTGGCTGACCTCGTGCGGGACGATGGCCAACGAGATCGCGCTGAAGATCATCCGGCAGAAGAAGCAGCCCGCGACCAAGGTCCTGGCCTTCCGCGACTGCTTCGCCGGCCGCTCGACCGCGATGCAGGAGATCACCGACAACCCGGGCTACCGCCAGGGCCAGCCGGTCTACGGCGAGGTCGAGTACCTGCCTTTCTACGATCCCAAGGATCCTCAGAGCACCGAGAAGACGATCGCGGCGATGAAAGAGCACCTCGCGCGCTATCCAGGCAAGTTCGCCGCCCTCATGATGGAGCCCGTCCAGGGCGAGGGCGGATTCAACGCCGGCCCGCGCGAGTTCTACACGCGCGTGTTCGACGAGGCGAAGAAAGCGGGCCTGGCGATCTGGCTCGACGAGGTCCAGACCTTCGGCCGCACGGGCGAGCTCTTCGCTTTCCAGAAGTTCGGGCTGCACGAGTACGTCGACGTCGTGACGGTCGGCAAGATGCTCCAGGCCTGCGCGGTGTTCTTCACCGACGAGTTCAACCCGAAGCCCGGCCTCGTCGCCGGCACTTTCTCGGGCAGCACGGTGGCCCTGCGCACGGCGCGCCGGACCGTCGAGCTCCTGGAGGAAGGCGGATTCCTCGGCAAAGACGGCAGGATCGCGCGCCTCTCGGCCCGCTTCGAGGCGAACTTGAGAAAGCTCGCCGAGGGCGAATGCAAAGGGAGGATCTCCGAGATCCGCGCCATCGGAGGCATGGTGGCCTTCGCGCCCTTCAAGGGCACGATGGACGACATCAAGCCGACGCTGATGAAGATGTTCGACCTCGGCGTGATCGCCTTTTACTGCGGCCACGGGCCGTACCTGATCCGCATGCTGCCGCCCCTGGGCGCGATGGATGAGGGCGATGTCGACGCGGTCTGCGCCGTGATCAAGCAGGCGGTGCTCGAGGTGGCGAGGTGAAACGCTTCCTTGAAGAAGCCCGGCGGATGATCCGGATCAACTCGGTCACCGCCAACGGCAACGAAGAGCTCGCCAACTACGTCGCCTCTCTGGTGCAGGACCGCGGCATGAAGGTCAACCTCCAGCAAGTGACCCATTCGCGCGAGGACTTCTCCAAGCGCCAGTTCAACGTGATCGGCATCCTCGGCGATCCGCTCGTCGACAAAAAGATCCGCAAGGGCCTGTTGCTCAACACGCATCTCGACACGGTGAGCCCCGGCCTCTCGGAGAACTGGACCGAAACCGGCGGCGACCCCTTCAGCGCGATGATCAAGGACGGGAAGATCTTCGGCCTGGGCTCGGCGGACGTGAAGCTCGACTTCCTCTGCAAGCTCCACGCGATCGAGAAGTTCCGCGAGAAGAAGCTCAAGCAGCCGATCTACCTGGTCGGCACCTGCGGCGAGGAAGTGGGCATGTTCGGCGCGCGCTACCTCATCAAGTCGGGCGCGCTGAATCCGAGGTTCGTCGTGGTCGGCGAGCCCTCGGAGCTCAAGGTCGTCTACTCGCACAAGAGCCTTAACATCCTTCGCGTCTCGATCGGCTACCAGAGCGTCGAGCGCGACGTCCGCGGGTTCAACCGCCGCATCGACCTGCACGCCTTCGGAAAGTCCGCCCACGGCTCCTACCCGCATCTCGGCGTGAACGCCGTGACCCAGGGGCTCGAGTTCCTCCGCAAGGCGGCCGAGAACGGCTTCGAGCCGCGCTTCACCCGGCTCGACGGCGGGGACACCGTGAACAAGGTCCCGGACCGGGCCACCTTCCAGTTCGCGCTCACCGCGCACCAGTTCGAGGACTTCAAGCGCTTCTTCCGCGAAACCGCCCGCGCCGAGGGCCTCGAACGCGCGCTCCGCGTGGAGCTCGGCGGGGCCGGCGACG
>CAYZKI010000002.1:0-6776 GCA_964478745.1 uncultured Bacteriovoracaceae bacterium | reverse complement strand
CGCCGGCGTGCGCTTCCTGCCCGAGAACCTGTTTCCCTGTCTTCAGGACGTATTGAGATTCTTCCGCGAGGTCGGGGGCGACTTCGAGAAGGTGAAGGACCCGACCTACAATCCGGCGTTCTCGACCGTGAACCTGGGCATGCTCAAGCAGGACCAGCACGGGGTGCATTTCCACTTCGACATGCGCCTGCTCCCGGATCTCGATTCGGACCAGATCCTGAGCCACCTGACCAGCGGCATCCGCGCGATCGGCGCGCGTTACCCGAGCCTGAACGTGACGTTCACCCGCGAGCGCACGAACCCCGGCCTGAACATGACACTCGAGCACGAGCTCGTGAAGGTCTGCAAGGGAGCGATGGAGGCCGCGGGTATTCCCGTCGTCCTCGACAAGAAGGCGACCTCGACCGAGGCCGCGCAGTACTTCCAGGCGGGTTACGAGGCCGTGATTTTCGGCCCGGGCCTCTCGCACGGAAACAGCCACAGCCCGAACGAACACAACCTGCTCGATCATCTGGAAAAAGCAACGGCGTTCTACGAAAAGCTGATTGAGAGAGTGTGCCTATGATCCTTCTGCGCGAGATTCAAGACCGTGACCTGGACGCGCTGGAGAAGCTCGCCACGATCCCCGGATTCATCAACCTGAGCGGAGACCGCGACGCGCTCCGCGAGAAGATCCTCAAGTCGGAGTCCTCGTTCAACGACAGTCTCTCGAACAAGTTCGACGCCAAGTACATCTTCGTCGCCGAGGACCTCGAGACGCGCCAGGTGATCGGCACCTCGATGGTCGCGGCCCAGCACGGCACCGTGGAGTCGCCGCACTTCTACTTCGAGATCGGCAGCGAGGAGAAGTTCTCCGACACGATCAACACCGGGTTCATCCACGGTACCCTCAAGCTCAAGTACGACACGAACGGGCCCTCCGAGATCGGCGGGCTGGTCATGAATCCCGAGTTCCGGAACTCCGAGGAGCGCATCGGGCGCCAGATCTCCTTCGTCCGCTTCCTGTTCATGGGGCTCAACAAGTCGCGCTTCAAGAAGAAGGTGATCGCGGAGCTGCTTCCGCCGCTCAACAAGAAGGGCCAGTCGCCTCTCTGGGAAGCCGTCGGCCGGCGCTTCACCAACATGGATTACTGGGAAGCCGATCAGCTCTGCCAGAAGAACAAGGAGTTCATCTTCTCGCTCTTCCCCACAGGAAAGATCTACACGACCTTCCTGCCGGCCGAGGCGCGCAACGCCATCGGAAAAGTCGGCAAGGACACCGAGCCGGTGCTGCACATGCTCAAGAAGATCGGCTTCGTTTACAAGAACCAGGTCGATCCGTTCGACGGCGGGCCGCACCTCTGGGCGAACATCGACGATCTCCTTCCCGTGAAGCGGATCGCCACCTATACCCTCGACGCGGCACAGCCGGCGGCGCCCGAAAGCGGAGGCGAGACGCACGAGCAGGGCCTGATCACCCGGCCGAACCAGCAGCCGGGGACTTTCCGCGCGGTCTCGGCGAAGGTGCAGATCAAGGACGGCCGCCTGCGGCTCGTGGGCGCCGGGTCCGACCTGATCCTTCCGGCACTGGGCTTGAAGGCTGGAGACCCGATCGTCTACATGCCGTATTATTGAAGCAGGGAGGTCCTCGCAAGATGCCGACCAAGTCCAAGCACCACTTCGCTGTCAAAGGAAACCTCATCGACGGGCGCTTCGAGATCCCGAGCGACGCCAACGGCGAGATCGTGATCAAGAGTCCCGCTGACTTCAGCGATGAGGTCGGCCGCTTCGCTTATTCGTACGCGGCGGTCGAGGACGCGATCGCCTCGGCGAAGAAGGCATCCCTCGGATGGAAGCGGATGACCGTCTCCCAGCGCGCGGAGCTCCTGAAAAAGTACCAGGAGACGATCAAGCGGCGCGAAGCCGAGCTGACCGAGCTGATCTCGCGCGAGACGGGCAAGCCCCTGTGGGAGTCGAAGACCGAGCTCGCCGCCATGATCAACAAGGTCGACATCACGATCAACGAGAGCATGAAGTTCGTCACGGACTTCGAGATGCCGCGGATCATGGAAGGCACGCTCGGGGCGTGCCGCTACCGCCCGCTCGGCGTGATGGCGGTCATCGGCCCCTTCAACTTCCCGGGCCATCTCCCGAACGGGCACATCGTGCCCGCGCTGCTGACGGGCAATACCGTCGTCTTCAAGCCGTCGGAGAAGACCCCGGGCGTCGGCCAGCTGATGGCCGAGTTCATCCACGAGGCGGGTTTCCCCGCTGGCGTCTTCAACCTGGTCCAGGGAGAGAAGGAAGTGGGCCGCAGGCTCTGCGTCCACGAGGGCATCAACGGCGTGCTGTTCACGGGCTCGTACGAGGTCGGGACGCGCATCAAGCAGGATACGCTTCAGCAACACTGGAAGCTCCTTGCGCTCGAGATGGGCGGCAAGAACCCGTCGATCGTCTGGGACGACGCCGACTTCGAGGTGGCGCTTCACGAGACCCTCGTCGCCGCGTACATCACGGCCGGCCAGCGTTGCAGCGCCACGAGCCGGATCATCGTCCACGCCTCGCGCTTCGATGAGTTCGTGGAGAAGTTCCACCAGAAGGCCAAGGCCTTCGACATCGGCCATCCTTACGAGAACCCGTTCATGGGCCCGCTCATCGACGCCCCGTCGGTTGACCGGTACATGAAGTTCCTGGGCATCGCCCAGCGCGAGGGCGCCGAGATCGTCATGCGCGGGAAGAGCCTCGAGCTCGCCAACCAGGGCAACTACGTGACTCCGTCCATCTGCGCCATCCGCGGCGCCACCGTCGACGGATCCCGCAAGAGCGTCTACCAGCAGACCGAGATGTTCGCGCCGAACGTCGCGATCCTCGCGGCGGGGTCGCTGGAAGAGGCGATCGCGCAGGCGAACATCACGCAATACGGCCTGGTCTGCAGCGTGTTCAGCAAGGACCGCTCGGTCTACGACAAGGCCCTCGAGGCCCTGGAGTTCGGCCTGGTGAACTGGAACAAGTCGACCGTGGGGGCCTCCTCGAAGCTTCCGTTCGGGGGTTTCAAGAAGAGCGGCAATCACTTCCCGACCGCGCTGACCTCGACGCTGTACTGCACCTCGCCGGTCGCGTCGCTCGAGGTTGCTGAACCGAAAGCGACTCCGGCCGCTTACCCCGGGCTGAACTGGTCTTGAAGTATTACGACGAGCACGAGCGCGCCTGGCAGGACCGCGTGCGCGACGGCGCGCGCGGCTGGGCGAACGAGCGCACGCTGGGTGAGCTCGAGGACTTCGCGCTTCGCCCGTATCTCACCGAAGTTCTCGCTAGGCACTTCCAGGCTGAACGCCGGCGTTCGCTCGAGCTGGGCTGCGGAAGCGGGCCCGCGGCGCTCTTTCTCGCGGACCAGGGCTTCCAGTCCATGGGCATCGACATCTCGAAGACGGCCATCGCGCGCGCCGTCGAGCTCGCGGAGCTGACCCGCCGGGACGTCGAGTACGTGGTGGGCGACGTTCTCGATCTGGACGAGGACGGGGACCCCTTCCAGCTGATCGTCGACAACTCGTTCCTTCACTGCCTGGTGTTCGATCGACGAGACCGGAACGCTCTGGTTCAGGTGCGAGCGGGACGGGCTCGCCGGAGCGCGGGCCGTCGACGGCGAATGGCTCTATCCGCAGCGCCGGATCCTGAAGGCCGAGGAAGTGGAGCTGGAGCTCGAGCGCGAGGGTTTTTCGGTGCTCGAGGCGGTGGTCAGCTCGCAGGGCGAGACCGAGCCCGCGATGCTCCGGATGGTGTGCGCGCTACCGGCGCCTTCCGCGCCCTAAGCCGTTCCCGGCACCAGCATGCGCGACGGCAGCTTGATGCTTCGGAGCGCGGCGAAGTCAATCGCCGCCTCGCTCCGGGTCCTTTTCCTGGCGCTTCATGTGCCTTGCGTGCCGGAGCGCCACCTTCTGCTCGATCGAGATCATCGAGGTGGCGAGCACCGCGGTGAAAGCGACGAATATTCCGGTGCCCCCGAGCATCATGCAGATCGCGATCAGCTTGCCCAGCGTCGTATGGGGCACGATGTCGCCGAAGCCCACGCCGGTCATGGTGGTGACGGAGAAGTAAATCGAGTCCAGAAACCCGTGAAGCTGGGGGTTCGGCCCCGACTCTGCCAGGTGAAACGCGACAGCGCCGAGGAGCAGGACCGTGCCGCTCATGAAGATGAGAAACGTGAAGATGGGCCGCCGGAGCGCGAGCAGGAGCTCCCTGCCGAAGGACATCATGAAGATGTGGTGAGAGTGGACTTTCCGGATCACCGTTCGAGATTACCCACGAACCCTGAAAATAAAAGAGCCGGAAGGAGGGATCCTTCCGGCTCGCAAATTGTCCAAACAGTAGCAGAACGCTCTTAAGCTTCCGCTCTGGCCACGTTAGCAGCCTGAGGGCCCTTGGGACCTTCGATCAGATCGAAGATGACCTTCTGACCTTCCGCGAGAGTCTTGAAACCATCGCCCTGGATTGCAGTGTAGTGAACAAACACGTCACGGTCAGTGGATTCGGCTTGAATGAAGCCGTAGCCCTTGCTGTCGTTGAACCATTTCACGGATCCGGTTGCCATTCTGTACCCCCTGTAAAGATAGCCAGAAATCTCTGGAATGAACTAGCAACAGAACTCGAAGTAATCGCGGTTTTGATGGGTCGTCAAACCAAAAACGGGCAGCCAAAAAAATAAGTGGATGATCCGGTTCAGAGAGCATTGAACCCGATCATCCACTCATGCTTGCCGATCCACTCAACATCCACTGGCCCCTGCTTAACGGGGCGTGTCACTCAGCATCCACTCAACGTCGTCTTCACGCAGGCAAGCGAAATTTCGAGGCGAATAACGCTACATTCGCGGGGGCATCGGCTGGCCATAGGTCCCGCCGAAGTACTGCGGGCCCGTGGGACCCTGTTGGATCGGAACGCCACCACCCGCGAACTGCTGGGGCACGCCCGGCTGACCTTGCGGGTTGCCGTTCACGAAGGGGGTGATGCCGGCGTAGCCGCCGCCACCGACCTGGGGATTTCCGACGCCCGGCTGACCGAAGGTCTGGCCGTAGCCATTGTACTGGTTCGAGCCGAAGGAGCCACCGGCGCCACCATACCCGTAGTTCGGCGCGGCCCCGAGCGGAGCGCTTCCGCCGAACTGGCTCTGATACGGATTCATCTGCATCCACATCTGCTGCTGCTGGATCGCGGCGGCCTGGTACTGCATGTCGAGCATCTGCGGGATCCTCTGCGCGTCGTTCTGCGCGACCCGGCAGGCCGCGAACGCTTCCGCCGTGCGGGCCGGGCGGGACATGCAGCCCTGAACCTGCTTCATGAGGTCCTGCTGGATCTTCATGCGCGCGGCGAGGTATTGCGGGTAAGCCGCCTCGCCCTGACGGGCGTAGAACATCGCGCGGCCGATCTTCAGCTCGGAGTTGAACTTTTTGAGCGAGGAGCGGGTCTTCGAGCTCACGCCGTCGAGATCGCCGGCTTCCTCGAGAAGCTCCTGGGCGGTGGCGAAGTCGTCGCTCGTCACTTCACGATCACCTTCCTCGCTCAGCGTGCACTTGATGAGCGCGGGATAAACCTCGGCCGCGATCTTGTCGGCGAGCTCGGGGTCGCGCGCCACGAGCCTCTGCGCCTTGTCGCGCAGATCGTCGGTGTCGGCCTTGCAGCTCTTGGCCGCGTTGGAAAGAAGCTTCGCCTCGTCGCGAGTGAGGCTCGCGTCCATGCGTTCGGCCTCGTCGGCGTCGATCGCTTCGGCCTTCATCAGATCCACGATCGCGTCGCGGGCCTGGTCCAGCCCGGAGAGGCTGCCGCGGCAATCCTCGTACTCAGCCCACGCGTCGCGAGCCATCTCGTCGCGCTTCGCCTTGATCTCGGCGTCGCGCTTCGCGCGGATCTCGGCGGCGGTCTCGTACTCGCCGCCGTCGAGCGGGAACGCCTCGATCTCGTACGTGGCGAGGTTCTCCTGGAACAGCGAGATGGCCTGGACCTTATCGCCCTTGACCGGCTGGCCGGGAACGTTCACTTCCACCGTGCGGATCTGGCAGGCGCCCTCGGCCTGGCAGCTTTCGGTGCCCTTGAGCTGGGCGGTGCAGTCACGGAGCGTGAGGCCGCTCGCGTTGGGACGGTCGAGGACCTCGATCCCGGCAAGGCCGTCGTCGGTGTACTTGGCGCGGACGTCGAAGCCCGAGCCCGCTTCGGACACGCAGCGGTCGAAGACGCGGTAGGTGATGATCGCCTTGCGCGCGTTGCCGGTGCCGACGAACTTGAGCTTCATGCCCATGAGCGAGTTCTTCGCCTCATCGAGGCCCATGAAGATGTTGCGGACATCCTTCCTCTTCTGGGGCTGAGGATTAGGGTTGTTGGTGTCCGGCTGCGCGGCGGGAGCCACCATCGGTCGCGGGTCCGGACCGCTGATCGGCGGGTTGGCCGGAACCGGCTGCTGCTGGGAGGCCTGCGCCAGGGGCGCGCTCACCAGGGAGATCACGGAAGCCAAAGTCACCACGAATTGGGCCGAGCCTCGGAAAAGCGTTTTCGAATTTCTCATAACTCCAGCTCTCTCTTAAGCCTGTTAGGCGGTACCCCACGGGTACACCTTCTCTCTAGGGGTAGGTTCAGCAAGCCCTAGGCCATTTGTGACCCACCCCCTGGATTCCGAAAAACACCCGGCAAATTCGCTATTTATTGATCCGGCCTATTCCCCGCGCGATCCTGGATCGCCTGAGTTTCAACTACGGCTGTCGATTCCTTCGTCAGTCCCGGCTGCCCCCTTAGACCACCTTATATAGGGG
>CAYZKI010000001.1:0-33652 GCA_964478745.1 uncultured Bacteriovoracaceae bacterium | reverse complement strand
ATGAGCGTGTGCGGAAGCACGATCCGCCCGGTCTTCTCGTCCTTGCGCGTGCCCTTCTTCCTGAGCGTGCGCCGCTGCTCGACGCCGAAGCGGTGCTGCTCGTCGATCATGACGTACAGAAGGTTCTTGAACACGACCGGATCCTCGATGAGCGCATGGGTGCCGATCAGCAGGATGGGCTCTCCCGCGGCGAGGCGCGCGAGCATCGGGGCTCTCTCGGAAACCGGGGTCTTGCCGGTCAGCAACGCCACGTTCAGCCTTCCGCCGAAGATCTTCACGGCGTTCCTGTAGTGCTGCTCGGCGAGGATCTCGGTAGGCGCCATCAGCGCGGCCTGCCCTCCTTCAGCGAGCACGCAGCCCGCGGTCAGAAATGCGACGGCGGTCTTTCCCGAGCCGACGTCGCCCTGGATGAGACGGTTCATCGGGTGCGGCTGGAGCAGATCGCGCAGGATCTCGCCGACCGCGTCCTGCTGCCCGCCGGTCAGCGTGAAGGGAAGGACCTTCTCGAGAGCACGCGCGGCCTCCTGGCCGCCCTCGGCGCCACATGAGACCGCGAGCGCGCGCTCCATGCGCAGCCTCTGCCGGAGCACGAGGTACTCGAACTTGAAGAACTCCTCGTAGATGAGCCGCCAGTGCGCCGGCGTGTCGAACTCGGCGAGCTTCTCCACCTCGGCGGCCTCGGCCGGGAAGTGGATCTGCTTGAGCGCGGTGCCGAGCCGGGGGAGCGCGTACTTCTGGAGGATGCGCTGGGGAAGATCCTCGGAAAGCTCCGCGGCGTACTTGTTGGTCGCCTCGAAAAGGACATTCCTCAGGATGCGGCTCGAGACACCCTCGATCTCGACATAGATGGGGACCGTGCGTCCGACATGGGCGTCCCCGGCCGCCTCGGCAGGCGTCGGCGCCGCGGACGTGGAAGGCCCGTTACTCACGAGCAAGCTCGTGCTCTTTGGGGAGTCGGGCACGAGCGAGCTCGTGCTCCACGTGATCTCCGGGTGCGCCATTTCGACGCGGCCCATGTAGCGCTTCACCGTGCCGGTGGCGATGATCTGTTTCCCGGGCTGGAACCGCTGATCCATCCCGCGAGGGACGTGGAACCACTTGAGCGAGATCGTGCCCGTCTCGTCACCCGCCCGCACGTCGAGCATGGAGCGCCCGGTGCGAAGAGGAACGCGCTTCACCGAGATGATCTTCAGCGGGATCGTCGCGTTCTGGTCCGTCTGGAGGTCGGCGACCGTGCTGAGCTTGTTCCGGTCCTCGTAGGCGCGAGGGAAGAAGAAGAGCAGGTCGCGGACGGTCTTGATGCCGCGGCTCTCGAATACGACGCCGAGCCTCGGGCCCACGCCTTTCACGAACTGAATCGGGGTCGATTCAGCGGTACTGGATCTGGACGATGTCGTACCGGAGCTCGCCTTTGGGAGCATGGACGACTACCTCATCGCCTTCGGATTTCCCGATCATCGCGCGCGCCGTGGGGGAAGTGACGCTGATCTTGCCGGCCTTGATGTCCGCCTCGTCGACGCCGACGATCTTGTAGGTCATCTTCTTGCCGGATTCCTGGTCCTCGAGAACGACGGTGGCGCCGAAGACCACCTTGTCGGACTTGATGGTGGTCGGATCGATGACCTGGGCGCGGGCGAGCTTGCCGTTGATTTCCTGGATGCGGCCTTCGATGAAGCTCTGGCGCTCCTTGGCGGCGGAATAGTCGGCGTTCTCGGAGAGATCGCCGTGACCGCGCGCGACCTCGATCGCCTTCACGATGGCCGGGCGTTCCACGGTCATGAGGTGCTTCAGCTCTTCATCGAGGGCGCGCTTGCCCTCGACCGTCATGGGAAATTTCTCTTCCGCCATAGACGTTCAGGGTTAGCATTTCGCCTTCTGAGGGTCAAACAGGCTTAGACATTCAGGACTTTTCTGACCGTATCCATGGAAAAACCCCGTCGGAGCAGCCCGTCCCAGGCCCGCTTCCGTTCCCTGCGGTCGGCGGCGTGGTTGGGGTAGCGCCGCTCGACGATCTCGCGCGCCCGGGTAATCTCGTCCTGGCCGGAGGTTTCCTCGATCACTCTTTGAAGCTCGCGTACGTCCGCCTTCACGCCCTTGGCCCTCAGCTTCATCTGAACGTACCGGGGCCCCTTGCCTCGAGAGGCTTGGGCACGGGCTATGACGCGGGCATACCGGGTATCATCGATCAGGCCGGCGCTGACCAGCTCGGCGACGACTCGCGCCGCATCCTCTTCCGCGACCCGCTTTCGCTTGAGGTAGTCGAACATCTCGCGCGCGGCATATTCGCGGACGTTGAGGCGCAGAAGCGCGAGCTCCTTGGGGTTGACCGGTGGCTTGGCGTGAGGGGCCTCCGGGCCCCTGTCTCCGGAAGATCCCCGGGACGGCCCCCGGGATTCCTCTCGCTTTCGGTAACGGCGCTGTCCTTCCACACCCCTCCTCTAACAGTTACACTAAGGCGTGGCCAATCGCGTTTTCGACCGCCGCTTCGGAAAGGCCTTTCTGGAGTCGGCGCCCCAGACACCGGGCGTCTACCGCTTCTTGGATGAGGCTGGCGCGGTCGTGTACGTCGGGAAAGCGAAGAACCTGCGCCGCAGGCTTTCCCAGTACCGCAACGCCAAGCGGCTCAAGCGCCACAAGAAGATGCGCGAAATCGTGGCAAGCGCGGCACGAGTCGACTGGTCCGAGTTTCCGACTCATCTCGAAGCCTGCCTCGAGGAAGCCCGGCTCATCCAATCGCTCCGGCCGAGGTGGAACATCGCCGGCGCGTTTCACTTCCTCTATCCGATGATCGGGCTGAGCTTCGACTGCGGGAACTTCCACTTCTGCTACACCACCCAGCCCGAGGCGATGGGAAAGCACGTTCCGGGCGTGCGCTTTCACGGGGCTTTCCGCTCCCGCCACATCACGCGCGAGGCGTTTCATTCGCTCATGGAGCTGCTGCGATTCGTCGGGCATTCGAGCCCCGTGAACAGGCATCGCTCGAAAGTCCGCTACAGTCATCACTACGTGTTCCGGCAGCTTCCCGAAAGCTGGCGCTCCGATTGGGATCGCTTCTTCCGCGGCGAAAGCAAGGACGCGCTCTCGGAGCTGATCCTGGCTCTCACCGAGAACGCGGGCGCAAGGCGCTCGCCGAAGAAGATCCAGAAACTCCTGAACACGCTCGTGCGCTTCTGGAAGCACGAGGCGCTTCCGCTGAAGCGCGCCCGCGCGAGCTCGGGTTACGAGGCCTACCCCGTCGCTCAGGCCGACCGCGACTTCGTGTTCCTGAAGCATCGGTTCCGTGAAGAACGCGGGATCGCTACCGCAGGCGCAGGTCCCAGTACTCCTCGATGAGCTTGAAGCGCTCGAGGTAGAACTTGCGCGTCGGGTCCTTGATCGCCTCCTGGTAAACGGCGGGATCCTTCGTCCATCGCAACACGAACGCCCGGACGGTCTGCCGGTGCGCGCCGGTGAGATCGGCGGGAGCCGTCTTCGCGATTTCCTCCAGGCTCTGGATGTCCGACGAGAGATGCCCCTGGAAAGCCTTGCGCGCGTCCGCGAGCGCAGGCGTGCGGACTCTCGAGAAACCGTCGCCCCGGAGCCTGTACTCGATCTCGTTCATGCGCTTAGTCTTGTTCGCATCCGGCGCGCCGGCCGCCTTCCGGAAACGGTCGATGAGCTCCGTCTCCTCGCGCGTGGTCATGACCTTGTGGCGGGCGAGAAGCGCCTCGATCTCCTTGCGCTGCTGCTCCTGTCCCGGAGTGAGGCGCACCTGCCCGGGCCTGATGTCGTCGATGAAGCTCTGCAGAAGCAGCTTGTCCGCGTCGCCGTACCGCTCGGTCGCGAACCTCATGCGGACGATCTCGTCCATCATCTTCTGAGCGGGCGGATCGAGGAACGTGTTGCCCGGCTTGCGGGTGTAATCGTCGTACTGCCGCTGAAGGGCCTTCAGCTCGTTCTTGTACGGGTTGTTCACCGCCTCGTGGGCGATCCTTTCCACGTAACCATCCATGACCCGCTCGAGGTCCTTCATGATCACGGCCGCGAACTTCCGGTTCTCCGGGCTGTCATCCAGCCGGCGAACCGCGGCCAGCACCTTGTCGGCGTTGTCCAGGATGTACCGGTCGCGCGCCGCCTTGCCCGCCGCGCTCGCGCCCGTGATCACGTTGCCGCGGCCGTAGCCCAGCTCGACGATCGAAACGCGGCCGTCCTCCGAGTATTCGATGGCGTGGAACGACTTTCTCCCGTTGGGCTCGGTGACGAGGAACCCCTGGTGATAGCCCCCATCCCCGCGCTCGAGGAACGCGGGCTCTCCGAGCCTCGAGGAGGCCTGCTTCCTCAGGCCGAGGAGCTCCTGCATGACCTCGTCTTCCTGATCGTTGGGGATCGGGCGGCTGGGCCCGCGGGTGATCACGACGGGCTCGCCGTCGAGCGCCCGGACGGGCCTGGAGAGAATCGCGTCGAACTCGCTCTGGCTCAAAGTTCGTTGCGGGGCCGGGGCCTGGGCGGGCGCCGCGGCTTTCGCGCGGGCTTCCTTCGCCGCGATCTCCTCCTCGAGCGCCCGGATGTCCCGCCTGGCGTAGGCCTTCTGCAGGGGCGTGGACTTCGGATCGGCTTCGAGCGCCTTCAGCTTGTCGCGAAGCTCCGCGACCTCCTGCTCGATGGGGGGCCGGGTGTAGAGAGCCTGAGGGGCCGCCACTTTGGAAGCCCCATATTTGTGGAGCGTCTCGTTGATCAGGTCGTCGAAAAGGCTGCCGCCTTCGCGGCAGGGGTCACCCGTCGCGAGGATGCGCGCCGGAGCCAGCAGAACGCAGAGGAGCAAGAGCGTCTGTCCGATCCGCGAAGCCGGATGCATCTACAACTCATCGACTTTTCTCGACCTTTGCTCAATCCGCCCAGGAAAGGGCCCCAGAAGCCGACTTCTGGTGTCAGACACTAGTCCCGTTTCGCGCCCATGGTGTCCGTCTGCCTCGTCAGCTCGAATATACGGCATTTCACGATGCCAGAGGCGGGCCCCGGGATTGCTCTAGGGCCTCCCGTGTTTTGGGCAAACCCCCTGATCGCCCACAAAGGAGACACCATGAAAGCTTTTACCCCGGTTCTGATGATGACTCTGGCTCTGGCCTCGACCGCCCAGGCAGCTGACTTCCAGCTCGTGGGCTCTTCCGACTACGGCCGTCGCGTGCGCGTTTCCACCGACGCGACGATCACGCTCGAAAAGGGCGACGTCCTCTACCTGCGTGGCCAGGAGCTCGACCAGTTCGGCGCCTCCGGCCGCATCGTTCCCATCCGTGGCTTCCTGATCGCGGGCCGCAAGGAAGTGGACGTCGTTTCCTCGGGCCGCGGCCGCGACCGCGATTCGGAGCTCGAGATCCATGCGCTCGAGACGACCCGTGATTTCCGTCCGGCCGTCGTCCAGATCGAGACGCGCTTCAGCTCGATCCCGATCGAGCTTCGCGTACACGTGGTCCGCAAGCAGCTTCGCTTCGACCATCGCTCGGCCGCGGACGCCGTCGAGCGCGCTTACCAGGCGATCCTGTTCCGCGCGACCGACCCGGGCGCCGACGGCTACATCCGCTCGATCCTGAAGGAAGGCGAGAAGGGCTGGGAGAGCGCTCTCCGGAACATCGCCCGCAGCGCCGAGTTCTTCTCGAACGTCCGCCCGAACAAGAGCGATGAGGAGATCCTCGAGAACCTCTACCGCCATCTGCTCGACCGCGGCGTCGACCCCGTGGGTCGCCGCGCTTACCTTCCGATGATCGCACGCGGCCAGGTGGGCGAAGCGGCGGCTTCGATCGGCACGAGCGAGGAGTTCGCCGAACGCATTCATCGGTAATCCGGCAGAAATTGAAGGAAAAGGCCCGCTCCGGGAAACCGGGGCGGGCCATTCTCGTTTTCGATAGGTGTCTAAGCTTTCGACAGCCAGGAACGCTTGGAATCCGCCTCAGTCCAGCTGAGAGCGGAGCGCGCCGGGCACCGGCTTTGCTCTTCAAGGAAGGATGAAGACGCTGGCCCGCGCCCTCGCCGTGCTCCTGCTGATGACCTCCGGACATACCCCTGCCGGAGCCGGAAACCGCTCGCCCGCGGCCGAGTCGTGCCCGAACGACGATACGACCCCGCTTGCAGGCATCGAGAGACTCGCGGCCTCGGTATCCGCCGCCGACACCTACACCCACCCGCGCGTCAGCGGGAAGAGCAGGATCCTGAATGGCAGCCACGAGGTCGATCTGCTGGTCTGCACGGAGGGCAGCGTGCGGGTAGCCTATCCGCGGGCGAAAGGCGGATGTTACCCGCCGGCGATCACACCGCAGTTTCACAAGACATTGCTCCCCGCCCTGTACACCTGCATGAGACGCCATGTTCCGGAGGCCGGCGATCCCGGCCTTCCGATCCGAGTCGTCCACTGGGGCATCTCGCGCGACGTGGCGATCCCCAGGAAAGGGTCCGAGGACTGTCCGGATGGATTCATCGAAATGGCGCTAACCGGTCATGAGACCAATTCCGCGATCGACATTCACGAAATCCAGGTCGGGACGAAGAGGTTCAACTTCCAGAAGGCGGTCGAAGCGAATCGCGCCGCGGTCGAAAAGTACGTCTTGGCTGCGGCCGAACCTTCCTCCTCGACGATCCCGAGTCACGATCTGTACGGACTGGTCGCGGAGTTCTATGAGGGCTACCGCGCCGGGAACGTGGCGCAACGCCTCGAATACATCGATTTCTGGTCACCGCTCCTATCGTGTCTCTCGAAGGAAAACGCCCTTTCCTATACGACCACGATGTACGAGAGAAATGTCGCGGGAAAGGACGTCATCGTTCCCGAGTTCAAGCCCGCCCAGGCCGACAAATTCGGCCACCCCGTCAGCTTCCAGAAGGTCCGCGCGCCGAGCGAAATGACCGTCAATCACCACGATCACGTCCACGTCGACTACGCCGGCGACGAGCAGTACATCAAAGTTCAGTGTCGGCCCTAGGACCGCAGGTGCCAGGCCTTCGGCTGCACGAAAGCCTGGATGCCCAGGACCGAGAGCGTCGAGCCCATGCCCGAGTGCCCGCGGCCCGACCAGGGAAGCCTAGGGCTCACGCGATCGCAGCAGTTCCAGTAGGCTGAGCCGGCGTTGACTTGCGCGAGGATCTTCTTCGCGCGCGAGGGATCGCGGGTGTAGACGCCCGCGGTCAGGCCGTACTCCGTGTCGTTCATGAGCTTGAGCGCTTCTTCGTCCGAAGACACCTTCGCGATCCCGATGACCGGGCCGAAGCTCTCGTCGCGCATGAGCTTCATCTCGTTCGTGGCGTTCACGACCACGGTCGGCTCGAAGTAGTTCGGACCGATCGACGAGCGCTTTCCTCCGCTCAGAAGCTTCCCGCCCTTGGCTTGCGCGTCCTTCACCTGGTCTTCGAGAACCGCGATCTGCTGCGCGCGCGTCAGGGGCCCGAGATAGACGCCGTCCTGCGTGGGGTCGCCCATCTTGAAGCCGCGCACCTCTTTCATGAAGGCGTCGACGTAGGCATCGTAGATCCTCTCATGCACGTAGATGCGCTCCACCGAGCAGCAGCTCTGCCCCGTGTTGTAGAACGCGCCGTCCGCGGTGCCCGCCGCGACCGCGGCCACGTCGACGTCGTCGGCAATGTAAACCGGGTCCTTGCCGCCCAGCTCGAGCTGGACCTTGATCATGCGGCCCCCGACGGCTTCGGCGATCCTCTTTCCGGTGCCATAGGAGCCCGTGAAGAAAACACCCGCGATCGGCTGCTCGAGCAGCCAAGCGCCGACTTTCCCTTCGCCGACGATCGGGATGAAGGCGTCCTTCGGAATGCCCGACGCGTGAAGGCGCTCGGCGATCGCGAGGCCCGTGAGGGTCGAGAACTCGGAGGGCTTGTAGAGGACTGTATTGCCGGTCAGGAGCGCCGGCACGAAAACGTTCGAACCGACGAAGTACGGGTAGTTCCAGGCCGAGATGTTCGCGATCACGCCCAGCGGCTCGAAGTCGATCTTCTCCTCGATCGAGCTGTCCTTGAAGACCGTCATCGGAGCGATGGCCTTCTCGGTGTTCTCCAGGAAGAAGTCGATGCGCCCGATCAGGCCCTTGAGCTCGTTCTTCGCCTGCGAAAGCGGCTTTCCCATCTCCGAGGTCAGGATCGCGGCGAGCTCGTCGGTATCCTTCACGACACGGTCGCGGAACGCGCGCATGGAATCGATCTTCCTCGCGAGCGGCACTGCGGCCCAGGAAGGCTGCGCGGCTTTCGCGCGCCTGAACTTCTCGGCGACCGACTGCTGCGTGTCGCTCTCGACCTCGCGGATGATCTTGCCGTTGGCGGGGTTCGTGATCTTGAGCATGAGACTCTCCAGGTGGGCGGGCGCCCTCAGGCGCGCTGTTCTTTCGCGATTTCCAGGAACTGCTTCAACATGACCGATCCGTCGAGAAGCTGCTTGTCCTCGCCGTGGAACTCCGGGTGCCACTGCACGGCAAAGGCGAAGGGCTCCTCGTCGGCGAGACGGATGGCCTCGATGACGCCGTCGGCGGCCCTGGCCTCGACGACCAGTCCCTTGCCGAGGTCCTTCACGGCCTGGTGGTGAACCGTGTTCACCACCGCCTTGCCGCCGTTCGACTTGTACCACTGGGAAAGCTTCGAGCCGCCCTCGAAAGTGATCGGGTGATGAAGGGCATCGTAGACGTTCCAGTCGCGGTGCACCTGCGCGCCCTTCACCTGCGTCTCGATGTCCTGGTAGAGCGTGCCGCCGAAAAGCACGTTCAGAAGCTGCGCGCCCCGGCAGATTCCCAGCACCGGCTTGTTGCAGGCCAGGAACTCCTTGGCGAGCTCGATCTCGTAGCGGTCGCGCACCTCGTCCCCGTTCCACTCGGGTTTGAGCGCCTTCTCGCCGTAGGTGGAGGGCGAAACGTCCGACCCGCCCTGGAGAATGAGCCCGTCGAGATCCCAGGCGTAGTCACGAAGCTGTGTCGTCGATTTCGAGCCGACGGAAGGCACGAGGTAGACGAGCACGCCCTGGGCCTGGACCCAGTGGGCCATCGACTGCTCGAGATACTGGAGCGTCTTGCCCTTGAAGATGGGGCGCTTCGGGTCGGCGTGGAAGAAGCAGGACGAGAGCCCGATCTTCAGCATGGCTCAGAACGCCTCGGCGAAGATGCGCCTGAAGTCGTCTCGCGTGCACGGAACCGGGTTGTTCCCGTGGCATGAGTCCTTGATCGCGAAGTCCGAAAGCGGCTCGAGCTGGTCCTTCTTCACGCCGGCTTCCGAGAGCTTCGCGGGGATGCCGATCTCCTTCTTCAGATCCGCAAGCCAGCTAAGAAACCCCTCCGGCGACGCGTTCTTGATGCCCATCGCGGTGGCGAGCGCGGTGAAGCGCTCGGGCACGGCGCCCGCGTTCTTCTTCAGCGCGTAGTCGATCATGATCCCGTTGGCCAGCCCGTGATGGAGGTCGGCCACCGTCGAGAGCGAGTGCGCGCACGAATGGGTGAGGCCCAGGCCCTTCTGGAAAGCGATCGCGCCCATCATCGAGGACATGAGCATGTCGCCGCGGGCCTCGAGGTTCGAGGGCTCGCGAACCGCGCGCGCGAGGCTCTTCGCGGCGAGCCTGGCGCCTTCGAGCGCGATGCCGTCGCAGATCGGGTGGAAGCCCTTGGCGAGATACGCTTCCACGCAATGGGTGAGCGCGTCCATTCCGGTCGCGGCCGTGACCTTGGGCGGAAGACCGACGGTCAGCTCGGGATCGGCGAAGACCGCCTTCGCGAGCAGCTTCGGATGGAAGATGATCTTCTTCACGTGGGTGACGTCATCGGAAACGACGGCGCTCCGGCCCACTTCGCTTCCGGTGCCGGCCGTCGTCGGGATGCCGATCCAGAAAGGCACGTCCTTGTCGAACGGGCGCGCGCCCGGCAGGTCGTCCTCGTAGTCGAAGAGGTCGCCCGGGTGGTTCACCATCGTCGCGATCGCCTTGGCGACATCGAGCGCGGCCCCGCCGCCCAGGCCGACGATTCCGTCGGCTTTGTGCGCGCGATAGGCTTCGACGCCCGCCATGACCTGCGACTTCGTCGGGTTGCCCCAGATGCCCGAGAAAGCCTCCGTCTTCAGGCCTGCCTTCTCGAGGATGCCCTTGATCTCGCCCAGCATCGGAAGGGCCGCGACGCCCTTGTCGGTGACGATCAGCGGGCGCTGAATCCGATTGTCCTTGAGGTGGGTGCCGATCTGATTGCGGGTGCCTGCCCCGAAGAAGATCGTGGTCGGAAAACTGAAACGGTAAGTAGCCCCAGCCATGGTGGCCTCCAGTTGCGGTGCGAACGTTCACTCCAGCCCGCGATCGGGCTAGATGATCTCAAAGTATCTCTGGATTTCCCAGTTCGTGACCGAGTCCTGGAACTGGCGCCATTCCCATTGGCGGGTCCTGACGAAATGGTCGACGAAGGCCTCTCCGAAGAGCTCGCGGGCGACCTTGGACTTCTCCATGCGCGCGGTCGCTTCCTGAAGCGTCCGCGGCAGTCTCTCGATTCCCTCGGCCATGTACGCGCTTCCCTGGATCGGCTTGTCTTTGAGTTTAAGCCCTTTCTCGACGCCGTAAAGCCCGCTTGCGAGGCAGGCGGCGATTGCGAGGTAGGGGTTTACATCTGAGCCCGGCACTCGGGCTTCGACTCGGGTGGACTTCGCGCTTCCCGGAATGACGCGGAACGCAGTCGTGCGATTGTCGACCCCCCAGGTCGGCTTCGTCGGCGCCCAATAACCGTCGACCAGCCGCTTGTAGCTGTTCACCGTCGGCGCGTACATTGGGAGGATCTCGGGCAGACAGAGCAGCTGGCCGGCAAGATAGCTCTCGAAAAGCTCGCTCATCCTGTACGGGTTTTTCTCGTCGTAGAACAGGTTCTTCGACTTCGCCGAGTTCCAGAGGCTCTGGTGAAGGTGACCGCTGCAGCCCGGGAGCTGCGCGTTCCACTTGGCCATGAAGCTCGGCATGATGCCGAAGCGATAGCCGATCTCCTTGACCGAGGTCTTGAAGAGGACAGCGCGGTCCGCCTGCTCGAGCGGATCGGAGAGGACGAGCGCCGCTTCGAAGACGCCAGGGCCGGTCTCCGTGTGGAGCCCCTCCATCGGAACGCCGAACCTGGGGAGCTCGTCGAGCATCGCCTGGAAGAACGGCTGGTTCAGGCTCGAGCGAAGGATCGAGTAGCCGAACATCCCCGGGGTGAGCGGATCAGGGTTCGTGTGCTTCTTCTCGAAGAGCGAATGCGGCGTCTCCTTGAAGTTGAACCACTCGAACTCCATGCCGAACATGGCGTGGTAGCCGGCCTTCTTCGCGCGGGCGATCACGCCCTTGAGCGTCTGCCTGGGGCAGATCGCGAGCGGGTTTCCCTTTCCGTCCTCGAAATCGCCGAGAAAAAACGGGGTCTGGTCGTCCCAGGGAATCTCACGGAACGTCTCGAGGTCGATCCTGGCGAGTGCGTCGGGATAACCCGAATGCCAGCCCGTGAACTTCGAGTTGTCGTAGCAGACATCGCCCGAGTCCCAGCCGAAGACGACGTTGCAGAAGCCGAAGCCTCCGTCCGCCGCCGAAAAGAACTTGTCCTTATGGATGTACTTGCCGCGCAAAACGCCGTCGATGTCGGCGACCGCGACTTTGACCTTCTGCTTCGGCGACTTCCTAAGCGCTTCGAGAGCCTTGGCCATATCCCATCTCGGAATATCCGATGCATGGGACTTTATAAAGTTCAAACTCCCGCTCGTAGCCTTTCAGCCTGCGCCTGAAGGCTTCCGCGCGAAGGCCGGCGTCCTCGAGCGCGCGAGCCACGCCGTCCTCCCGGTAGGCTTCGGACGAAAGCACGATGTCGCCGCCGTCGCACTGCGACTCCGTGCGCGCTGCCGTGTTCACGGCCGCCCCGAAGTAATCGAGCTTGCCGTTCGAGTTCACGGCGAAGCACGAACCGAAGTGGATCCCGATCTTGATCTGCAGCCTTTCGTCGCGCTCGCGCACGGGAAACGACCGCTCCTGGATTCTTTGATGCATCTCGATGGCCGCGCGCGTTGCGTCCTCGGCCCTGAAGAAGGAAGCCATCACGGCGTCCCCGATCGTCTTGACGATCGAGCCGCGATTGCGTCTGACGCAGTCCCTCAGGATCTCGAAGTGCTCGCGCACGAGCCGGAAAGCCGCCGCGTCCCCGATGCGCTCGTACATGGCCGTAGAGCCCTTGAGGTCGGTGAACATGAGCGCGATCGAGCCCACGCTGATGTCCTGCCCCGGGGCGAGGACGTCGGCCGAGAACGCGTCGCGGAACTCCTGGAGCGACGTGACCACGGACGCTTTGCACGCGTCCTCGAGCCAGTCGGCGTGCTCGATCATCACCAGGCACTCATGAGCGGTGGCGTTCGTGACCTGAAGATGGATGGAGCCGGCGCCGAGCGCGACCGAGCGCTCGCGGGGCTGATCGGGCGAGCCAATCTCGATCTCGAGGTCTCCGTGCTCGCGCGCGAGCTCGCTCACGTGAAGCAGGCAGGTGTCGCGGGATTGCAGCGATCGGAGGCGGTAGATTCCCGGCTCGAGCGTGCAGCGGATCCCCACGCAAGTCCCGGCGGGCAGGCGGCGCTGTGACTCGAAGTGAGGCGTGTTGCGGGGGCCGCCGACGCAGAACTCCTTCAGCCTGACCTCCTTGATCGCCGGATGAACCTGGAACGAGACCTCGACGGAGCTCTCAAAGCTCGCGCGGAAGTCGATGTTGCAGGCGTCGCAGTGATTTCCCTCGGTGATGGACGAGAGCCCGCCCACGCGGTTCTTGGCGCCGAGACAGCTCGGGCAGATCAGGTCCCATGAAAGCTGGAAGAGCCCGAGCTTGGTCGCCTTGAGCAGCGCCTCGAGGACCTCGAAGCGTTCGGCGTCCAGGCGCCTGGCGAGCGCGAAGGGACGGATGCGTACGAGGTCGGGCTCCTGAGCGTCTTGCAGCCAGTTCAGGAGGTCCGCGGTCAGGCGCCTCGAGATCCCCGCGCCCTCGAACCGGGTTTCCCAGCGGCGCCGCTCTTCGGGCGTCCATTTCACGCCGTCCTGCGGCCGTGGGACGAAAGGAGAGGCCTGGGCTTGAGCCTTGAGCGAGGCGTTCATCCGCCGCCATGCCCGGAGGTAGCCCGGAAAAACCCGGAGCTTCATTCCCAGCGCGAGCAGGGGGCTCATGAGCGCCTTGCGGGTCGTGTAGCTGAAGCGGAACTCGAGCCTGCAGCCACGAGGGGTCGGCGTCAGGAGGAATTCCACCAGGTTTCGAAGGAACATGCCCTGCGAATATTCGCGCGCCACGCGGAAGTAGTGCGGCTTCTCCCACTCGTAGGGATGCTCTAACCACTGAAGATTGCCCGACTTTCCGTATCGAAGCGAACCTCCGTCGGCCGAAGGCTCATGGGTATACTCCACGTCTTCCATGCCCGCCGCGCGGTTCATGCGATCCGTGTTGGCGACCAGGGGCCACACGGCCTCGGGGGGATGATCGAACTCGAAGAAAGCGGAAACGGTCCGGACGTAGGTCGTTTCCTGTTCTTGACTCGTTGCGTCAAGATCCAGAGTGGAGCGCATCATTCCTCTTTCGGCCTTTCAGCCGCCTGAAATGAGTAGCGAATCCTGCCGCACCTTGTTATTAGCCGTCTATCCATGGCTGACAAACAGGTCCTCTTCAAGAACATGCGTCCGACGCCGGAAGAACGCACTTACGCGGATTCCGTGGTTCAGAGCATCCTGGCTGCCGCCCCTTACGATTCCCGAGCGCTCGCGCTTCTCGAAAAAACCGAGGACGGCTACCGCTGCTCGATCGACATCTATTCGCAGTTCGGCGGCCCGTTCATCGGCGAGGCCGTGGCCCCCGATCCGGCGCGCGCTCTCGACAAGCTGGCAGGCGAGCTCTGGCCCTCTCTTTCGCGCCGATTCGCCTGAACTTGCGTAGCGCGTTTCCAAGCGCCTAAGGCTTCGACATCGCGAATCGGCTCGTGTGTCCGAAAAAACGCAGGGTTTATCTCTTTTATTTCAGCCGCTTACGGCTCTGCCCATGGCCTCGGCCGACTTGCACACCCCTTGCTTTATAGATCTGTGGGGGCTGTCTTCCGGGGGGAAGTTAAGGGGCATCGGTCATTTGAAATCATGGTTTTGGCGGAACGGGTGGGATCGCTCACACACGTGAGCAACTCGAGCTGGCGCTTAGCAAGCATCCCCATCGCTCGATACTTATGGAAAAGTGTCGGTCAGCCGGGCAGGGTCCCACCCGTATTTTTTTGTCCTGCTTCTCTCTGCTAGACTCATCCGGTGAGTCGCGCTCCCCGATCCTTTCTTTCAGCCGAGACCATGTTCACGCGCGCGCCGTTCATCGCGGAGCTTGGCCTTCGCCTGAAGAGCTACGGTGAGGGCGCTGCCGAGTCGTTCCTGCAAGTCGAGCCGCGGCACCTTCAGCAGCACGGCTTCGTGCATGCCGGCGTCCAGGCCACGATGTGCGACCACACGGCGGGTGTCGCCGCGACGAGCGCGCTCGCGGAACACGAGCAGGTGCTCACCATCGAGTTCAAGGTGAACTTCCTCAGGCCCGCCTCCGGCGAGCGCCTCGAGTGCGAGTCGCGGGTGGTTCGGAAGGGGAAGACCCTGGTCTTCGCCGAATCCCAGGTTTTCTGCGTGAACGGGGGCGAGCGGAAGCTCACGGCCACCGGCTCCGTCACGCTCGCTGTCCAAGAGGTCGAGAAGCCCTGATGAGCCCCGTCGTCACCCTGATCCTTCTCCTTCTGGGCATCGTCTGCGTGATCGTCACGTTCCTGCTCTTCCCCGGAATGGTGATCGCCGACGTCTCGAGGCGCGAGGATCTTTCGAGAAGATCGAAGGGCCTGTGGATCGGGGCGAACGTGGTGCTCGGCCCCTTCGCGGCGATGCCGTACGCCCTGCGCCCCGGGGCGAAGGCCGTGCACCGCGCGCTCGCGGCGCTCTTCGTCGTCTCGACGCCCCTCGGCGCCTACGGGCTGGCTCAAATGGACAGCGCCTCGCGCGGCCTGGCCTCCGACCTCCTGACCGTGAACGAGGGAATCGTCTCCGCTTCGGCCGTCGCTCCGCACAGCAAGGTGGAGGTGAGCCAGGCGGTACGCGTGCTCCGCGCCGAGATCAACGACTCGGCCTGGTACTCGCTTGAGCGGCGCGCGAAGGCCACGGCACTCACGCAGATCCTCACGATCATGACCGACGACGACGTAGCCACCGACGCCGAGGTCTCCGAGTGGCTCGCGCTCTATCGAGACCGCGAACGCACCCCGGCGATGACCCTCCAGACCGAAGTGCTCAGGCGACAACAGGGGCTCTGAGCGCATGGCCACCCCGGGAATGCTCTACCGACGCGGGTTCGTATCGCCGAAGGATCGCGCCGAGATCCTGGCGTGGCTCGCGAGAACCTACCCGATCTGGGAAGAGCGCTACTCGAAGAACAACCCGCCGCCGGAGGGCGAGAAGCAGCGCCAGCTCCTCCGCCCGGTCTACTGGCTCGGCAACTGGCAGTTCGCGTGCCTGAACTATTACTGCCCGCCCAAGGGCACCAAGCACCGCTGCGTGCGGGCCGAGCCTTTTCCGCCCGTGCTCGCGCGGATGGTGAAGCAGATCGAAGCCATCGCCAGGAAGATGTTCCACGGCCGGGACCTTCCGCCGAAGTGGAAGCTGAACACCTGCCTCGTGAACTTCTACGGCAGCAAGATCGAGGGCGGAAAGAGGATCGACACGGCGAGAGTGGGCGACCACAAGGACTTCGAGCCGGGCCCCGTTGCCTCGGTGTCGCTCGGCGAGCGCGCGATGTTCCAGTTCGTGGCGAGCCAGAAGCCCGGCGAGAAAGCCAAGGTGATCCTGGAGCAGTGGCTCGACGACGGCTCGCTGCAGATTTTCGGCGGCCCGGTCTGGAAAAGCCGCTACTTCCACCGCGTCCAGCGGGTCGATACGCGCGGGGGGCACTTGTTCCCGATCAACGTCGAGAATTTCGAGACGCGGCGGCTGAATTTCACCTTCCGTTACGTGCCGGAGGAGCATATCTGGCCCTATGCCTCGCTGCCCGCCTCCTCGAAGGAGGACGTGCGGGGGTACATGCGCGAGCTGGCGAGGCATTCGCCGTTCTTCGCGGCGGAGCTGAAGAAAGGATAGATCGGCGGTGAAGAGATTCCTCGTTGCGGTGCTGGTGATGATCGTCGTGGCGTTCGCGCTCCGGCTCATGCGGCCGCCCCAGGAGCTGCCGAAGCTCCTGCCGGAGGACGAGGCCGCGGAGGGCGAAGCTCCCGCGAGCGCGCCCGCGGCACCTGTCACGCCTGCCGCCGCTCCGCCTGCGGAGCAGCCACCCGGAGCGCCGCCCCCGCCGGAGACCTCCGCAAGCCCGGTCCCCGACGCGGAGAGGGCGTCGGAGGAGCATCGTCGCAAGGGCGATCCCGTCTTCAGCTGGGCGGAGCGCTCCACTCTCAAAAGCATGAGCGGCATGGCCTGGACGGCGTCCGACCAGCTCGATCCCGCGTCCGACGACTACGACCGGAAGATCCAGGAGAGCGCCCGCGCCCGCAAGGGAAGAGCCGATCCGTACGGTTTCCAGGGGCGCATCGCGCTTCGAAGCGGCGAGCTGAAGGGGATGCTCGAGACGCTCGACAAGTCGGAGATGCGCGCATTCATGATCGAGGCCCGCGTCCTCTCGCAGTCGGGAAGGGTGCTCCTCGTCCCGGACGCCGTCCTCTGGGAGGACTCGCGCGATTCCGCGGGTAAAGCCATGCCGGCCATCCGCCTGGACGGCTTCACCCCGCCGTACGCGGGAGACGATCCCTATGAAGCCGCGATCCACTTCTCGACGGCGCAGTTCAGGACGCCGATCGAACGCGCGCTCGGGGATCAGTCATCCGCCTCGTGCAGGGAAGTCCTGCTCGTCCCGTCGTTCACCCAGTACGACAGCCAGGCCAGGCTCGCGTCCTTCGCCGGACGCGCGTACTGCAGGCAAACCCGTCAGAAGCTCTTGGCGTTCGGCCAGTTCCTTCTGACCCAGGCCCGCTGAGGATCCGATGGCGCGGAAGAAGAAGCCCCCGAAGAAGGCCCGCGCCCGCAAGCCCAGGGCCCCTGCGATCAAGGCGCCGATCCCGTTCGCGTTCGTGCTCGAGCTTCTCGAGCCCGCGGGCGCGTACACGAAGCCGTTCTTCGGCTGCACCGCGGTCTACGTGGACGACAAGATCGTGCTGCTGCTCCGGGACCGCGAGGAATGGCCCGAGGACAACGGCGTCAGCGTGGCCACTTTCTTCGAGCACCACGACAGCCTGCGCGAGGAGCTTCCGAGCCTGAGATCCCTGACCCGTTTTGGGCCCGAGCCCACCCACTGGCAGCACCTTCCTTCGGATTCGGATGATTTCGAAGCCGCGGCCGAACGGGTGTGCGCCCTGATCGTGGCCCGGGACCCCCGAATCGGCCGGGTCCCCAAGGCTTCGAAGGCAAAACGCCCGAAGAAACGGGACTTTGAGCCTTGACAAGATAACGCGGCGCGTGATGAACCAGCCTCGGATCGAGGTGGGATATGAGAGCTGGGTTTTTCGCCGTTCTGGCTTGGTCTCTGGGGTTCGGACAGTCCGTCGCGCATGCGCGCGATTTCAAGAACTGCTCGGAGTACCAGCAGCGCGACATCGAGTTCGCCGAGGCGGACGCGAAGGTCTTCATCGAGAATGCCCTACCTCTGCTGAGAACCTATCTAGGCGACCCGGCGAAGAAGAAATCCACGAACTACTCGAAGATCAGGAAGATCGAGAAGCGCATGAGCTGCATGAAGAAGAAGCTCGACACCGGCAAGTTCAGCTACACCTGCTACGAACCGTCGAACAGCAAGTGTGAGGAGCTAGCGGCGCACGCGCGGTACATCCCGCTCGGGTTCTGGCGATGGAACTCGAGCAGGATCTGGTACTGCCCGTACGCGATCGGGGACGTCGGGATCCAGATCCACGAGATGTCGCACACCTGCGGCGCGGACGACAAATTCTACAACCACGATCTCCCCACCGGAGACCCGTTCACTCAGCCGGACTGGGAGAAGAACGCCGACACCTTCCGCTATCTGTACGACCGCGGAATCGGCGCGCTGCCGTTCTGAGCTTGCGCCTCAGAACGGGCGACGGATGGCCACGCACCTCACCTCGACGCCGTTGATCTTGGTGAGCTGAAGGAGCTGGCTTTCGGCGGCGTCCTGAAGCTCCTTGTCGGTCAAGCGCGCGCCCGCCGGTCGGACCGCATCCGCGAAAAGAAGGAAACTCTTCGAAAACATGACGGGTCCGCCGCTTTTCTTGAGCGCTCCGCGGGCGATCTCATCCTCGACCCGGCCAAGGGTACCGCGAGGAGCATGGTCGCCGTTGATCGCGATCGCGTACCTTCCATGGGCGTAGCCCGCACGATTGAAGCAATCCGGAACGGTTCCATCGGCAACCGCGGACAAGGACCAAAGACTCATCGCCAAGTACATCGCCATGTTTTTCATGGGCCGGGTGATACGAGAGATGAATGCGCGGCGTCAATGCGCGCCATCAAACTCTGTTTTGGAATGTAAACGGGGTCAAGAAGTGGCGGAGAGGGTGAGATTCGAACTCACGGTCCGGTTGCCCGGACTCCGGTTTTCAAGACCGGCGCTATCGGCCACTCAGCCACCTCTCCGCGTCGGCAGGACTCTGATGTTTTAGCAGGATCGGCAGAAAATGGCAGGGGCTTCGCTGGTTTCCGCGACCACGCTTGTTTCGTTCTTGTTGACGTATTGCGTCAAATCCTGATAGGCCGATCTCGACTCCAATCACCCCACATGAAATCGAGGTCCCCATGAAGACTCTTTTCGCGTCCCTGGTCCTTTCGTTCCTTCCTGTCTCCGCGTTCGCCGACGGCATCGTCCCGAACTGCTGGAACCAGGGGGGAAGCGTGGTCGATGGCTCGTACATGATCGTGATCGGCGATCAAGCCTCGCGCAACGCCGCGAAGCTCATCCGCCCTCTCGTGAACAAGAATTATCTCAAGGCCAGCAAGCCGACGGTACTCCGCAACCTCGAGATGACGTTGATCTCGGTCAAGGCCAACCCGCCCTCGCACGTGCGCATGAGCAAGCACGCACTCCAGGACGCGGTCGAGGCTCAGCTCCTGCCGGTCACGAAATTCAACGGCGTGCGCATCGAGTGCGAACGCCGCATGTCGACGTTCTAAGGCTCAGCCGCTGATCGGGTTCGCGTTCCGCTCGCGCGCGACGCGAACCCACTTCATTCCCGCCGCCCGCGCGGACTCGATGCCGAGATCCGCGTCCTCGAAAACCAGGCAGTCCGAAGGCTCCACGCCGAGCCGGCTCGCCGCGAGCAGGAACGGCGCGGGGTCCGGCTTTCCCCGGGGCGTGTCCTCGGCCGCCACGATGGCCTGGAACGATTCATACAGGCCCATTCCGCGAAGAGTCCGGACGACGGCTTCGCGCGTCCCGCCCGAAACGACCGCGAATGGGATCTTTCCCTTCTGATCGCTGAAGTGCTCAAGGACCTCCGGGATCGGGCGAACGGTCGGGAGCAGCTCGAAGAAGGCGTGCTCCTTCCTCGTCGTGACTTCCTCGGGCGGCATCGCCAGTCCGAACTTCCCGTTCAGCATCTCGACGATCCTCCGCGTGGGGGTTCCCGCCCAGGCGTAGAAGAGCTCTTCGGGGAAGCTCGTGCCGTGCTCGGCGAGCACCCGGTTCCAGGCCACGAAGTGAAGCGGCATGGTGTCGGCGAGCGTTCCGTCGAGATCGAAAAGATAGGCGGCGAAAGGGCCCTGAGGAAGGGTGAGCGTCATAGTTGAAGCTTCGGATTACCACGGCGGCGCGCGCATTGCGAACCGGCAAAACGACCGACATAATCGCGGACGATGACCCCGGACGAAGGCAGAGACCGGCCGCCGTTTCGAGTCCTGGCCGCGCTGCCGGGCCCGGCGATCTTCGCGATCCTGCTCGGGGTCTCGTTTCTTCCCGACGCTTCACTCGAGGGATGGCCCTCGCGAGAGGCGATCCGCACGGTAGCCGTGCTGGGCTGGATGGTGAGCTGGTGGCTTCTCGAGGTCGTGCCGCTCTGGTGGACGTCGCTTCTTCCGTTGGTCCTTTTCCCTCTCCTGGGAGTCCTGTCTCCCGTCCAGGCGGCGAGGCCCTACGGCTCCGAGGTGATCTTCCTCTTCCTCGGCGGTTTCCTTCTCGCGGAAGCGATCGAGAAGACTTCGCTTCACCGCTGGATAGCCATCCACGTGCTGAGCCGCGTGGGCCCGCGCCCGGACCGGCTGCTCCTGGGCTTCATGGGCGTGACGGGCTTCATTTCCTGGTGGATCTCGAACACGGCCGCGGCGCTGATCATGATCCCGATCGCGCGCTCGATCGTGAAACAGGAATCCGGCTCTGCGCCTGAACGGGACTTCTCGGCCGCGCTGGTGCTCGGCGTGGCGTACGCGGCGTCGATCGGCGGCGTCGCGACCATCATCGGCAGCCCGACGAACGCGATCCTCGTGGCCTATCTCGAGCGCACGCTCGCGCGCGAGGTCAGCTTCACGAAATGGATGTGTTGGGGAGTTCCGCTGTTCTTGCTCGGAACGGCGCTCTGCTGGAAGTATCTGTGCGTCTTCTTCCGCGTCCCGCGCGAGGCGCGCGAAACGGACCTCGGGCCGCTGCTGCGCTCGGACCGCGCGCTCAGCGCCGACCAGAAGAAGGTGCTCCGGATCTTCGTCCTGATGCTCGTTGCCTGGATCGTCGGCCCGCTCGTGAAGTTGCCAGGGCTCAGCGACATGTCCGTCGCTCTCGCCGGGGGCGCGCTGTTTCTCGCGGTCGGGCTGCTCAAGCCACGCGACCTGCTCCGGATCCGTTGGGGCATCCTGATCCTCTTCGGCGGCGGGCTCGCGCTCTCGGACGCGATCCAGGCCTCGAAGCTCGGCGCCTGGATCTCGGGCTCGGTGGGCGCCCTGGGCGCTCAGCCGCCTTTCTTGCTCCTTCTCGCGGTCACGGCGATGATGATCCTGATCACGGAGTTCACGTCGAACACTTCGACCGTGGCGACCTTCGTCCCGATCCTCGCGCCGCTGGCCGGGCCGCTGGGCATCGAGAGCGCCGTGCTGCTCACGGCCGTTACCTTCGCGGCGTCGCTGTCGTTCATGATGCCCATGGCGACGCCGCCGAACGCGGTCGCCTACAGCACGGGCTGGATCGGCATGCGCACCATGGCGATGGCCGGAGCCGGCTTGAATATCGTGTTCGCGCTGCTGATAGCGCTCTACTGCCGCTTCTACGTCAGTCTGACCTAGGGGTTTCGGGAGATTCCGGTCCCGAGCCTCCAGGCCACACCGTGTCCTCGCCGACACGGGTCATGACCTGCGCCAGCCCGAAAATGCCTGCGTTTTCGCGGCGACCTGCTTGGCCCGCCTGCTGCTCTACCTCCCGGCAGCAAGGAGATCCCCACATGATCAGGAATTCTGACGGCTTCACTATGATCGGAACGATCGTTTCGCTTGGAATCATCTCGCTGATGTTCGGAGCCCTTTCGGACATGCTCGTCCTGAGCACGAAGGGCCAGAGAAACCACGCGATTCGCGTCGAGTTTGATCAGGTTGTCGAGACCGTTCGCCGCGCCTTGGACAACGAGGTCAGCTGTACGCCCTCGGTGCTGGGCGAAAGCATGGCGAAGTCGATCGTGATTCGGGACCCGCTCGACGCCGGCCGCGTGCTGGCCGAGGCGGGAAAGCGGTACCCTGCGGGCTGGACCCTGCAGAACATCGCTCTCACAGAAGTTGCGCCCATCCCCGGGCAGGCGGGCGCCTACAGGGTCAGCGTCGTCCTGGAGGGTTTGAAGGATCAGCGCCTTGTCCTGGGATCCCCGGTGATGAAGAGCCGAATCGCCGACATCTACCTTCTCGCGCCGGCCGGCAAGATCGAGAAGTGCTTCGGATCGGACCGGTGGTTCATGACCGCCGAGGCGAACTGCAGAATGCTCGGCGGCGAATGGAAGGGCGACAAGCCGGGCGCTCAGTGCATCGTTTTCGGAAGCAAGAGCTGAGCATCAGCGGGACACGAAGGAGAAGAGTCATGCATCCTTACTTCAAAGAGAACCTGAGTCATCCGTCCGCGCTCCTCGGCTGCCTTGCCGTGGAGGCGATGACACCCGGGGTCCTCGAGAGCCTTCACGACAGCGGGGCGATCTGCGACTTCTCCCCGGCTCCGGCATTCTCGGGCGCCCTCGTGCTCTGGCGGGCACCGCAGGAGCAGGGCCTTCGCGGCTCAGCGAGAATGGCCCTGCGCCTGGCCGATCAGCTCCGCCCGGAGGCCTTCACGCTCCTGCTGTTCCGCGCTCGCAAGGAGGCGTTCGCTCAATTGAAGGAGCTCGAGCTGAGAATCGGTCTCGCGCGAAGGCATTTCATCGAAGGCCCGCGCAGGGAGGCCCGGATACTTCTCACGCCGGAGCTCAAGCATCTGCTCGCCGGGGACGTCGTGACCGTCAGCGAGATGGTCGGGGCGAGTTGGGTCGAAAAGGTCCTTGCCGAGAGCCTGAGCGTTCCGGCGAACGTGACTCCCGCGAAAGCCGCGGCGGCTCGTCAGTCCGAGCTTCGCTTCGCGGCCGTTCCCGGAGCGATGAGAGAGTTCACGATCGTGAGCGCCTGAGCTCCGCCGTTAACTCTTCGGCGAGCCGATCATCCACAGCGCTCCGCCCTCGCGGGCGAAGCCCGGCGCGCCGTCGAGGTACCTCTCGAGGACCTTCGGGATGCGGACGTGGCCCTTCTCGTTCTGGAAATTCTCGAGGATGGCGACGAAGGTGCGGCCCACGGCCAGGCCGCTGCCGTTCAGCGTGTGCGCGAGCTTCGGCTTGCCTTGCGCCTCCGCGCGGTATCGGATCTGGGCCCGCCGGGCCTGGAAATCCTCGCAGTTCGAGCAGGAAGAGATCTCGCGGTAGGTGTCCTGGGCGGGAAGCCAGACCTCGAGATCGTAGGTCTTCGAGGCGCCGAAGCCCATGTCGCCTCCGCAAAGGAGCATCACGCGATGAGGGAGCTCGAGAAGCTGAAGGACCTTCTCGGCGTTCGCGACCATCTTCTCGAGCTCGTCGTATGACTTCTCGGCCTCGGTGATCTTGACCAGCTCCACCTTCTGGAACTGGTGCTGGCGGATCAGGCCGCGCGTATCCTTGCCGTAGGAGCCCGCCTCGCTGCGGAAGCATGGCGAATAGGCGGTGTAGTAGAGGGGGAGAACGCCCGGCTCGATCACCTCGTCGCGCCGGATGTTCGTGAGCGGGACCTCCGACGTCGGGATGAGGAAGAGCTCGCGGTCGGCCACGTGGGTCTTGAACAGGTCCTCCTCGAACTTCGGGAGCTGCCCCGTCCCGGTCATCGAGGCGCGATTGACCATGAACGGCGGGATCGCCTCGGTGTACCCGTGCTCGCGCGTGTGGAGGTCGAGCATGAACTGAATGAGCGCCCGCTCGAGGGTGGCGCCTGCTCCGAGATAGAGCGCGAAGCGCGCGCCCGCCAGCTTCCCGGCGCGGTCGAAATCGAGGATGCCCAGCTGTTCGCCGATGGCGACGTGGTCTTTCGGCGCGAAGGGAAGCTTCGTCGGCTGGCCCCACTTGCGGACCTCGACGTTCGCGGCAGCGTCCGCGCCGGCGGGAACGCTCGCGTGCGGCAGGTTCGGCAGGCGGAGCGCGATGTCCTGAAACTTCTCCTCGACGCCTTTCAGGCGCTCGTCCATCGCCTTGATCTGGTCGCCGGCGGCGCGCATGGCGGCCACCTTCTCGTCGGCGGCCTTCGCGGCGGCAGGATCGGCCTTCGCTTTCGCCTTGAGCTGCGCGATCTCCTGCGTGACGGCGTTTCGCTGCGCCTTGAGCGCCTCGGTCTCGCGGATGAGCTCCTTGCGTTCCCTGGCCAGGCTCGTGACCTGCGAGATCAGGGCGGAGTCCGCGTTCTTCTTCTTGAGACCCGCTTCCAACTCAGCCACAGCATCCTGAAAATATCGTCCGTCGAGCATAGCTAGGCTCGATCCTAGCCTAAACGGGCTTCCTTAGCGATATTTTTGGAAAAGCGCGCGATCCGGAGCATCGGGCTCCATCTCGAGATACTTGCGGAACGCCTGCGCGGCGCTCGTCGGGTCGCCCATCTCGCGATAGGCCATGCCGAGACGCTTGTGGATGAGGGGGTTGGCCTGGTCGAAGTTCAGCGCCGCCTGATAGAGCGCGACCGCGGCCGCGTAGTTCTTCATCATGTAGTTGGCCAGCCCGGCCAGGTGCTTGGCCTCGGCCCAGTTCGGCGACAGGCTCATGGCCCGGGCCAGGGGAGTCATCGCGTCCTGGGGGGCGCCGGCAGCGATGAGCTCCTTGCCAAGCGCCGCCAGCGTGACGAGCTCGTCCGGGTGGTTGGCGAGCTCGCGCTGGTATTCCTCGATGGCCGAGCGCGAGTTCCCCATCAGCGAGTACAGCGTGCCCTTGTAGAAGTGCAGCTTCGGGTACTTGGGATAGATTCCGTAGATCTTGTTCAGCTCCTCGAGGCCTTTGTCGTACTGCGTCTTCTTGATGAAGATCTGATAGCGCTCCAGGTACCCAGACGGGTCCGAGGGATTCCGGTCGGAGTAGGACTTGTACGCGTCGAGCGCCCGCTCGAGCGCCTTGCGGTCGGAGCCCTCGCGGCTCAGGTGAATCTGCGCCTGGAGTTTCCATGGGAACGCGTAATCGGGGTTCGCTTCCCGAGCCTGGTCCACGCGCCGCTGCGCCTGCTGCCATTCCCCGCGCTGGATCTCGAGCTCCGCGATCCCGGCCAGCAGCTCGGCGCGCGCCGAGTTGCTCTTCTGGAGCTCGTCCTGCAGGTAGGTCACCGCGCGGTCGACGGACTCGGACGTCGCGACGGCCTTCGCCGTACCCAGGATCGCCTCGACGCTCAGAGGGTCGTATCGGAGGGCGATGGCGAAGTAGAACGGCGCCTCGTCGTACTTCTGGGTGGCGAGCAGGCTCTTCGCGTACGCGATGTAGACGTCGGGGTCGATGCTCTCGCGCGCCATCGCGCGCTTGTAGTATCCCTGCGCCTCGACGTGCCGGCCCTGCTTCGCGTACATGTCTGCCGCGGCCTTGTCGATCGCGCTCTGGCTGACGGGTAGCTTGCGGAACTTGTCCATGGCCTTCTGGGCTTCCTCCCAGTCGTAGCTCTCGATGAGAACGTCCATGTACTTGGACCAGACCTCGATGCTGTTCGGCGCCCTCTGCGCGGCGAGCTTGTAGTTCAGGCGCGCGTTCGCGAGGTCATTCAGCTTGGTGAACATGTCGCCGATCTTCACCAGGGGGATCGGCGAGTCCGGCATCTCCTGCCGGGCCTGGAGGAACGACGAGAGCGCCTCGTGCGTGCGGCCCTCGCGCAGGTGCTTCTCGCCCTCGCCCAGGAAGTAGTACATGCGCACGGGCTTCTTGACCGCCTGGGCCGACTCGCCCGCCTTGCCGCGAAGGACGTAGAGCTCCAGGAGGTACGTGCTCTTTCCGCGGTCGAGTGCGACCGCGCGCTCCAGGTCCGCGAGGGCAGTGTCCCATTCCTGGAACAGTTCCGAGAGCAGGCCGTGCAGGTAGTACCCGTAGGCCTGGTCCTGCGGCGAGAGAAGATGAGTCTCGTTGACGATGACGTCGAGATGCCTCGCGGCCTCCTTGAGCTGCCCCTTGGCGTTGTGGATGGAGGCGATGCGGAGCCTGGATTTGAGGTGCGCCTTGTTGAAGTCGACGGCCTTCTGATACTCGGCGAGCGCGGCGTCCTGGTCGCCCAGGCCCTCCGCGATCAGGCCTTTCAGGTGGAAGATCTTCGGGCTGAAGGCGCGATTCTCCGGGATCTGGTTGACGAAGCGCGCGGCCGCCGGGAAGTCGCCGCGATGATACAGCGCGAGCGCGATGTAGTAGAACATCTCGCCGCCGAATTTCGGGTTCACCTTGGTGTACTCGACGATCCGGTTCTGCGCGGCCTCGGGCCGGTTGGTCACGACGAAGAACTCCGTCTCCGCGATGACGATCTCCGGCAGGTCGACGCCCTTGGCTTTCGCGAGATCGATCAGGCGCGAGATCGTGGTGAAGAAGTTCTCGTCCTTGTTCACGGAGTCGATGAGGTTCAGGTAGGAGGACGCGAGCATCGAGAGCGCCTTGATGTTGCCCGGGTCGAGGGAGGCCGCGCGCCTGAAGCGGTCCGCGGCGAGCACGTAGCCCTGCACGTTGTCCGTGAGGTAGAAAGCCAGCCCCTCCTCGTACGCCTTGCTGCTCTTCGCGGGATCGACCTGGCCCTTGATGCTCTCGGGGAGGCGCGCGCGGTAGTTGATCAGCGTCGCGGTCGGCGGGAGCGTGTCCTCGCTCATGAACTCGAGGCCGAAGTAGCCGAGCCCCGTTCCGACGAAGATGATGATCAGGAGCTCGCGGAGCGTGAACCTCCGGCGAGCGCCGGGAATCTTGATGAGCGGGCCGCCGCCGCCCGGGCGCTCGAACATGACCGTGCGCTCGCGCGCGATGTTCTTCGCGCGCAGGCGGGCCGCGCCCGGGCTGAGCTCCTGCTTCTTCTGGAACAGGGTCCGCTCGTCGATGGCCATGAGGTCCATGATCCCGTCGCTTTCCACGGGGGCCACGATGGTCTTTTCGTCGGAGTCCTCGGAGGGACTCTCGGGCTCTCCGGCCAGCCCGACGCCCGTCGGCTCCTCGGGAGCCTTCGGCTCCGCGGACTGTTGCGGGGGCGGTGTGCCGACGCTCGCGCGGGTCGGCTGCGGCCGGGTGGGCGCGGTCGGCTCGCCCGTGTCCACGAGGGTGCGCTCTTCGATGTCCTCGAGCTCGATCCGCCCGCTCTCGGCTTCCTCCTCCTGAGGCGGGCTCGGCTCGGGCGACGCGGCGGCGCCCAGGATCTGGGTCGAGGCGGCCTGCTGCTCGGGCGAGAGCTGAAGCGTGGGCGCGTTCGCGTCATCGGGCGAGAACACGGGCTTCGCCGGCGGTCGCGACACGGCTCGCGTGGAGAGCGCGGCTTCGACGAAGATATCCGCGATCTCGGAGACGGAGTTGATGTCGACCCAGTCCCCGTGCGGAAGTTCGCGTGCCAGCTCGTTTCCGAGCAGCTTCTGCTTCGCGATCAGCAGGCGGATGCGGTCGAGGTCCAGCGGCCCAAGCACGCGGCCGGACGAGAGCTTGATTTGAAACTGTGGACCCCGTGCCCCGTTCATATCCGAGCGAGAGCCGAGGTGGATTTCTAGGAAGACTTAGAGGCTTGTCACGGCTTTGCGGGCCACATGCGCCATCCGGGCCGGGAGCAACCCGATCTGGAAGGTGAGCAGCACCATCGCCGTGAGCGCCACAGTCGACCACACGGACACACGAGAGCTGACGGGCGAACCCACAGGATCACGCATGTACATGTAAACCAGGACTCTCAAGTAATAGTATACCGAAACCGCGCTACAGAGCACGCTGATGACAACGAGCCAGATTTCGCCGGCTTGGATGGCCCCGTAGAGCAGCAGGTACTTGGCGACGAAGCCCGCCGTGGGCGGGATCCCCGCCATGGAGAGCAGGAAGACCGCCAAAGAAAAGGCGATCCAGGGATGCCGGCGCGAGAGACCGGCCATGTCGTGCAGGTTCAAGCCCGCGTCCTCGCGCGAAGCGAGCGCCGTCAGGGCGGCGAAGGCACCCAGGTTCATGATCGCGTAAACGACCAGGTAGAACACCACCGAGGAGAACCCGCCATCGGCCGTCGGAGAGGCGATGAAGCCGATCAGGAGGTAACCCGTGTGGGCGATCGACGAATAGGCGAGCATTCTCTTCAGATTGGTCTGCGTGAGCGCCACGAGATTGCCGACCACCATCGTCAGGACCGCCGAGACCCAGAGGATGTCATGAATGTGACCCTGGACGAGCTCGGCCAGGCCCCCGCCATAGCCGATCGAGATGAACACGCGGACGAACGCGGCGAACGACGCGGCCTTCAAACCCGTGGTCATGAAGCCAGTCACCGGGGCGGGCGCGCCCTCGTAGACGTCCGGCATCCACATGTGGAAAGGCACCGAGGCGACCTTGAACAGGAAGCCGAGGATCACCATCCAGGCGCCCAGCGTGAACAGCGGCGTGGCGCCGGCCGGGTTCGCCTTCACGTAGGCGAGGATCTCGGTGATCGAGATGGTACCCGTCGCGCCGTAGAGAAGGGCCGTGCCGTAGAGCAGGATCGCGGAGGCCGCGGAGCCGAGAATGAAGTACTTCATCGCCGCCTCGTTCGAGCGGCGGTCCGCCCGGCGGAAGCCGACGAGCGCGTAGACCGACAAGGACATCAGCTCGAGCGCGATGAAGATCACGATCAGGTCGAGCGACGAGGCCATCAGCATCATGCCGAAGGTCGAGAAGAGCAGGAGCAGGAAGTACTCCGGGTGCGGCAGCCCTTCGCGGTCGAGGTACCTGAGCGAGGCGAGGCAGGTGAACGCCGCCGAAAGCAGGAACACGATGCCGAAGATGTTCGAGAAGGCATCCGACACCATCATCCCTCCGAAGAGCGAAAGGGACGGCGCGGGCACGAGCCGCAGCGAGAGGTAGGCCGCGGCCAGCATCGAGGCGACCGAGACCAGGAAAACCGACCATTTTGGATTGAGGCTTCGGGTCACGGCCGCGATGATCGCCAGGATCGTTCCGCCGAACAGCACGAAGTAGGGCATGAGGGCCGTGATCTGTTCAGGGCTCAGTGCCAGCAGTTCCGGACGAATGGTAGTGAGTGTCTGCATAGTGTGCTCAGTTCCCGGTGGGTTTCCGGTCAGAATCGATGACGAATGCAACGGCCGTCGAGCCGCTGCTGACGCCGCTGCGGACCAGGAAGCGATCGATCGACGGGCTCAGCTTCGCGAAGAAGAAGTTGGGGAAGATGCCCATGACGAAGATCGCCACGATCAGGGGAGCGAGGACCGCCATCTCGCGGCCGCTCAGGTCCTTGAGGGTCTTGTTCTCCTCGTGGGTGATCGGCCCGAACATGACCCGCTGGAAAACCCAGAGCATGTCGACGGCGCCGAACACGACGCCCGTGGCGCTGATGGCCGTCAGAAGAGGGTTGGTCTTCCACGCGCCCAGAAGGATCAGGAACTCGCCGATGAAGCCGTTCGTTCCCGGCAGGGCCACCGACGAAAGCGTCACGATCATGAAAGCCACCGCGAACAGCGGCATGACCTTGCTGATCCCGCCGAAGTCCTTGATCTCGCGCGTGTGGCGACGCTCGTAGACCATGCCGACCAGGAGGAACAGCGCGCCCGTCGAGATGCCGTGGTTCAGCATCTGGTAGTAGGAGCCCGTGACCGCGATCGCGTTCATCGAGAACAGCCCGAGGATCACGTATCCCATGTGGCTGACTGAAGAGTAGGCCACCAGCTTCTTGATGTCCGGCTGCACCATCGCCACCCACGCGCCGTAGACGATCGCGATCGTCCCGAGAAGCATGAACGGCCACTGGAAGAAGGCGACCGCCTGAGGGAACAGCGGGAAGGCGAAGCGCATGAAGCCGTAGCCGCCCATCTTGAGGAGGACGGCCGCCAGGATCACGGAGCCAGCGGTCGGCGCCTGCACGTGCGCGTCAGGCAGCCACGTATGGAGCGGGAACAGCGGGACCTTGATGGCGAAGGCGAGCGCGAACGCCAGGAAGAGGATCGACTGCGCGGACATGAGGCCACCGCCCGGCAGCTGGAGGTTGTAGAGGTCCTGGATCAGCAGCGAGTAGGTGCCGAATTGAACCTTGTGCTGGTAGGCGAGGTAGAAGATCGCGACCAGCATGAGTAGCGATCCCACCATCGTATAGAGGAAGAACTTCATGGCGGCGTAGATGCGGTCCTTGCCGCCCCAGATGCCGATCAGGAAGTACATCGGGATCAGCATCGCCTCCCAGAACACGTAGAACAGGAACACGTCGAGCGCGACGAACGCTCCCAGCATCCCGGTCTCCAGGGCGAGAAGCAGGAAGTAGTACTCGCGCTCGCGGTTCTCGATCGCGCGGAACGAGCCCATGACCACGATGGGCATCAGGAACGTGGTCAGCATGATCAGCCACAGGCTGATGCCGTCGATCCCGACGCTGTAGAAGATACCGAGGTTTCCGAGCCACGGGGTCGTCTCGACGAGCTGGAAGTCCGGGCCGTTGGCCTGGTAGCGCTGGTAGATCGCGACGCTCAACGCGAGCGTGAAAACCGTGCCCAGGAAGCTCCAACCGCGAAGGAAGCTCTTTCCGCTCTCGTGATGGGTCGGGATGATCAGGCCCAGCACGCCCCAGAGCAGGGGCAGCAGAACGGTCACCGTCAGAAGATGCGAATCAAGCCATTCCATAGAGCATGTATCCCAGGGAAAGTAGAACACCGATCAGCAGCGCAAGCGCGTAGGCTTGAACCGATCCGGTCTGAAGGCCACGGGCGGCTTGCCCGCCTCTCTGCGAGGCCCAGCCGAAACTGAGCACCAGGCGGTCGATGACCGCGACGTCGAACTTCTTCCAGAGCTGCACGGAAAGCACGTAGATCGGCTTCACGAAAACGGCGTCGAAGATCTCGTCCACGTACCACTTGTTCTCGAGCACCTTGTGCATTCCGGCGAACTGCTTCTGCAGCCCCGCCGCCTTGTTCAGGTTCGAGTACAGGCGGATCGCGCCCAGGATGCCGAGGGCCGCCAGGACCACGCTCACGACCATGAGCACCCATTCCATGCTGGGCGCCACGCCCGGAGCGATACCGTGGTCGGACGGAATCACGGGATTGAGCCAGTGATCGAGCCAGCTCATGTGCGGAATGCCGATGAAGCCGCCCACCGCGCTCAGGACCGCGAGCACGATCAGGGGGATGGTCATGGCGTTCGGGGACTCGTGAACCGGTCCGCCGTGACCGTGGCCATGATCGTCGTCATGCCCGTGTCCATGGCCGTGGCCATGCTCCTCGAAGCGAGGCTTGCCGAGGAAGGTCAGCGAGAAGAGACGGGTCATGTAAAACGCCGTCATCAGGGCGGTGGCTGCGCCGAGCACCCAGAGGAGCTTCGAGCCATGATGCGAGGCGAACGTGCGCCAGAGGATCTCGTCCTTCGAGAAGAAGCCCGAGAGCGGCGGGATGCCGCAGATGGCGAGCCAGCCCACCAGGAACGTCGCGTAGGTGCGCGGCATCTTCGACTTCAGCCCGCCCATCTTCATGATGTCCTGCTCGTGGTGCATGCCGTGGATCACGCTGCCCGCTCCGAGGAACAGCAGCGCCTTGAAGAAAGCGTGGGTGATCACGTGGAAGACGCCGGCCGAGAACGCGCCGACGCCGCAGCCCAGGAACATGTAGCCCAGCTGCGAAACCGTCGAGTAAGCGAGCACCTTCTTGATGTCCGTCTGCGCGATCGCGATCGTCGCGGCGAAGAAGGCCGTGAGGCCGCCGATGATCGCCACCACGTGCATGGCGTCGGGGGACGCGCTGTAGAGGAAGTTCAGGCGCGACACCATGTAGATGCCCGAGGTCACCATGGTCGCGGCGTGGATGAGCGCGGAGACCGGCGTCGGACCGGCCATCGCGTCGGGCAGCCAGACGTAGAGCGGGATCTGCGCCGACTTGCCGGTACAGCCCAGGAAGAGCAGCAGGCAGATCGCCGTCACGGTCGACGACTCGACCGGGCGGGCGGCGAAGGTGTCGCGGAGCGCGGCGAAGTCGAGCGTCCCGAACGCCGTGAAGATCATGAACATGCCGAGCAGGAAGCCGAAATCGCCGATACGGTTGACGACGAAGGCCTTCTTGCCGGCCTTGGCCTTCTCCATGTCGTCGTACCAGTAGCCGATCAGGAGGTAGGAGCAGAGGCCCACGCCTTCCCAGCCCAGGAAGAGGATCGGGAGCGAGGAGCCGAGCACCAGCATGAGCATCGCGAAGCAGAAGAGGTTCAGGTACGCGAAGAACTTGCCCGGCGTCTCGTCGTGGCTCATGTAGCCCGTCGAGTAGATGTGGATCAGGGTACCGACGCCGGTGATGACCAGGCAGAACAGCGAGGAGAGGACGTCGAAGCGGAACGCGACGTCGACGGAGATCCCGCCCGGGATCGCCATCCACGAGAAGAGCGTCTGCTCGATGGAACGCTGGCCCTCCGGCACGCTCAGGAGCTGCAGGAAAAGGAGCACCGAGACGACGAACGAAGCGAAGATCGCGACCGTCGCGATGCCGCCGGTCAGGCCGGCACCGACTTTGGAGCGGCCGGCGGGCGCCTGACCGAACGCGTACCAGCTTCCGTTGATGAGAAACCCGATCAGCGGGAAAAGCGGAATCAGAGCAACCATGGCGAGCTCACTCCCTCAGAAGCTGAATGTCGTCGGTGTCGACGCTGCGAAGCGTGCGGAACATCGCGATGACCAGACCCAGGCCGACAGCCGCTTCGGCGGCCGCGACCGTGATGACGAAGAACACGGACATCTGTCCGCCGAGATCATGAAGCTGGTGCGAGAAGGTGACGAACGTGAGGTTCACGGCGTTCAGCATCAGCTCGATGCACATCATGATCACCAGAATGTTGCGCCGGATGAGGACGCCGGTCAGGCCGATCGAGAAGATCGCGCCGCAGAAAGCCAGGACGACCCAGGGTTCAACGCGCATGAGTCAGCCCTTTCTTGGCCTTGGGAAGGCCCTGCGTCCGCTTCGCGATGGCGACGGCGCCGATGATCGCCGCGAGCAGGAGGACCGAGGTCAGCTCGAACGGAAGGATGTACTCCGAGAACAGCAGCTCCGAGAGGACCTGGGTGTTGCCGCCGGCGGCCTCGATGGCCTCCGGGCTGAACGGGCCCTTGGCCGCGGGAATGGGGCTCTGCTTGAAGGCCCAGACGAACAGGCCGAACATCGCCGCGCCGAACGCGATCGCCAGCGTCCGGAGCAGCACGTGCGAGCGGCCGAGGTCGAAGGACGGCGTGTCGGCGTTCAGGAGCATGATCACGAAGACGAACAGCACCATGATCGCGCCCGCGTAAACGAGGACCTGAAGCGCCGCGATCAGGTGGGCGCCCAGCATCGCGTAGATGCCGGCGAAGCCCATGAACACCATCACGAGCGAGAACGCGCTGGTCACGGGGTTCTTCTTCATCACGACGAGCAGCGAGCAAAGGATGGAGAGACCCGCGAAGAAGTAGAAAAACGGAGGTGAGATCTCCATTACTTGTTTCCTCTTTGCACGAGCAGGAAGTCCTTGTCCCAAACCTCGCGATGAGTGGTGCTCATTTCGTAAATCGTGCTGAGCTTGATCGCGTCCTTCGGGCAGGCTTCCTCGCACATTCCGCAGAAGCAGCAGCGAAGCACGTCGATCTCGAACTTGACCGGGTACTTTTCCTTGTCCGGCCGCTCTCCCGCCTCGATGTGAATGCACTCCGCCGGGCAGACCGTCGGGCAGAGCATGCACGCCGTGCAGTTCTCCACGCCGTTGGTGGCCTTGATGTAATGCATGCCGCGGAAGCGGGAGGAATAGTTGCGGCGCTCTTCGGGGTACTGAATCGTGACGTTCTTGCCGAAGAGCATGTTCTTCATCGTGATCCAGAGGCCCTGGATGATTTCCACGATGTAGAGATTCTGGAGGAGGCTCTTTTTGCGTTTAACCAGCATGAATCACACCCATCCGTAATAGACCATGAAGCCGGTGATGAAGATGTTGACCAGGGACAGGGGCAGCATCACTTTCCAGCCCAGGTCCATGAGTTGGTCGTAGCGGAAGCGCGGAAGCG